>JAFOJR010000195.1 GCA_017420125.1 Oscillospiraceae bacterium
CGATCTAACAGAAAAACCGCGTTTTTGTAGACTCCCACGAAAACAACCGGACAGGCTGTCCTTTTCAATGGTAGAAATCCACATCCGGCATCTGGCGCCGGATGTGGATTCTTCCTGGTTTTGTTTGTACTATTGGGCATCCAGAACGATCTTCTGATCCGCTATGGAAATATGAATTTTCGTGACGGGATTGGCATAGCTGTTGATAATGCGGGTGGCGATGGCATCCTCCAGTTCCTTTTGGATCAGGCGGCGCAGATTCCGGGCGCCATAAGTCAAAGAATAGGATTTCTGCGCCAGGTAGACCAGCACCTCATCCGTGTAGGAAAGGGAGATGCCTTTTTCAGCCAGCGCCTGCTTCAGTTCTTCAATCATGATTTTGGCAATGCTCTGGAAGTTTTCTTCTGTCAGCCGGTTGAAATACACAATTTCGTCCACCCGGTTGATGAATTCCGGCCGCAGAAAGTCACTCAGCGCTTTCATCACTTTTTCTTTGCCCTGCTCATTCAGGTCTTTGCCAAATCCGACAGAGCCGGTTTTTTGATTGCTTCCGGCATTGGAAGTCATGACGATAACGGTATTTTCAAAGTTGACTTTCCGGCCATGGGCATCGGTGATTTGCCCATCGTCCAAAATCTGGAGCAGCACGTTCAGCACATCGGGATGTGCTTTTTCAATCTCATCGAACAAGATAACGCAGTATGGTTTCCGGCGGACCTTTTCTGTCAGCTGGCCGGCCTCGTCATAGCCCACATATCCCGGCGGAGAGCCGATGATGCGGGACACGGCGTGCTTTTCCATAAATTCAGACATATCCAGACGGATCAGGGACTCCGGAGAGTCAAACAGATCCTGGGCCAGCTGCTTTACCAGCTCGGTTTTTCCCACGCCGGTGGAACCGACAAAGATGAAAGAGGTGGGTTTGTGCTTGGGAGAAATGCCCACTCTGCCCCGCCGAATGGCGGCAGAAACGGCGGCGACGGCTTCATCTTGCCCGATGATATGAGCAGAGAGACGCTCCTCCAACTTGGAAAGACGGGCGAACTCCTGTTCCTGGATGCGGCTGGCGGGGATTTTGGTCCACAGTTCAATGACGCGGGCCAGATGCTCGATGGTCAGTTCCGGCACAGGTTCTTTGGACAGGGTTTCCAGCTCTGTGGTCAGCTGAAGCTCTCGGCTGCGCAGATGGGCCAGCCGCTCGTAAGCAGCTTCGCTGGCATCGGCCAGCATGACATCCCGCTCCTTCTGCAGATCCTCCAGCTCCTTTTGCGCCTCTGCCCGTTTGGCATACAGGGGATCGTGAAGATTCACGTCGGAGCAGGCTTCGTCGATCAGGTCAATGGCCTTGTCCGGCAGGAAGCGGTCCGTGATATACCGTTCACTCATGGTGACGGCCAGACGGAGAATCATAGGCGGAATTTTTACGCCGTGATAAGATTCATAATAATGCGCAATGCCGTTTAGGATTTCCACCGTCTGCTCCACAGACGGTTCATTTACAATGACCGGCTGGAACCGACGCTCCAGCGCCGTGTCTTTTTCGATGTGTTTTCGATATTCTGTAAAAGTGGTTGCGCCGATAACCTGGATATCTCCTCTGGAGAGTGCCGGTTTCAAGATGTTGGCAGCATTCATGGAGCCCTCTGCATCTCCGGCGCCTACAATGCTGTGCACTTCATCGATTACCAGAATGATATTGCCCAGCTTTTTAATTTCTTCAATCAGGCCCTTCATTCGGCTTTCAAACTGACCGCGGAACTGGGTCCCGGCTACCAGAGCGGTGAGGTCCAGCAGGTAAACCTCTTTATCCAGCAGTTTGTAAGGCACATTGCCCTGGTAAATCTGCATGGCCAGTCCCTCGGCGATAGCGGTTTTGCCCACGCCGGGTTCGCCAATGAGACAGGGATTGTTTTTCTGCCGCCGGTTTAAAATCTGGATTACCCGCTGGATTTCTTCCTGCCGGCCTACAATGGTGTCCAGTTTTCCATCCCGGGCTTTGCGGGTGAGAGAAATACAGTAATGATCCAGGTATTTTCGCTTTTGCGTTTTTCCTTTTTTGTCGCCGGATTTTTCACCGGACCTTTCGCCGGGCGGAACGCTGGACGGAAGCGCACTGCCATCGGAAGCACTGTTTTTTGGACCGTTAAACAGCTTGTTTAAGAAGGGGAACGTTGCCGTTTTGCCTACGTCGCCCTCGTCCTCGTCTTCTTCATTTTCACTGCCCTCTATTCCAAAGAGACTTTCCAGACTTTCCGGATCGCCAAGGGCACCCATCATTTCATCGCCCAGAGCGTCCAGATCTTCATCGGAAATTCCCATTTTCTGCATCATATCTTCTACGGGCTTAATGCCCAGTTCTTTGGCACATTTCAGACAGAGGCCTTCGTGTTTTTGCTGTCCGTTTTCTAATTTTGTAATAAATACCACTGCAATATTTTTATGGCAGCGGGAACACAGGGGAGGCTGCATAGATAAATCTCCTTTTATGATTGTGATTCAGTTGATTGACTCATTTTTTGGATAAAAATCCAGAGGTAATTGAAAAAAGCGATTAGATTCAACGCCAGGGCAAAACAAATCAAAACAATTGCCCATACAGGCGGAATTTGCGGAAAGATCAATAAACAGATGCATATGATGAAAAAGAACGCACCGGCGCCTTTTCCCAACCAGTTTGAGGGAATGACATCATCAATTTTACGATATAGTGCCAAGGCGCCTATCCCCATCAGGGCCTCCTTGCAAAAGAAAATCAGGACGGCCCAGGGAGGGACGATTCTGGAGACAGCGATACAGGTCAGCACAGTGAATGCCATCAGCTTATCTGCCAGCGGGTCCAAAACCCGGCCCAACCGGGAAACCATATGATAATGCCGTGCAATAAAGCCGTCCAGCACGTCGGTGAGGGAAGCCAAAATATAGATTAAAACGGCGTATGTGCGGGCACGGGGTGTCCCGCTGAAGAACATAATAGGGAAACAGGGAACCAGGGCCAGTCGAAAGAGGGAAAGAATATTTGGAATGGTCATAGCATCGCTTCCTTATATCTTTGATATCTTTTGGGAGGTGCGTCAGAAAGAGAGCAGGGCAAACGGATTGGTGTGTGAAAACCAGCGGAGGAGTGTGGTCTGCTCCATGGTTTCCTCCGGAACCCACGTGCCCAAAAATCCAATAATCCACGCGATGAGAAATAAGACGACAAGTCCCTCTACCAGACCGAGAAGCAGGCCGCCGATGCGGTTCAGCTGGGAGAGGACCGGCAGACGCACCAGAAGTTTCAGCCCCCGGACGATGGCGCCAAGCGCGATCCGCAGCACAATTGAACCAAGGAGAAACAGCCCCCAGTAGGCAATGACAGAGGAAAGCGCAAGGGACAGCACACCTGCGATGGTGTGTTGGGCGGCGCTTACCTGCTGCTGCGCCGTATTTGCTACGGACTGGGCGATAGGCTGATAAAACCCGAGCCGCCGCAGTGTATCTGCCAGCTGATTTTGCGATTCTTCAGAGGCCTCTGCCGCATCGCCGGCATCTGGCGCCGCATCGTCCGGCAGAGGCATATCGGGATCCTCTTTCTGCGCCGTTTGCATCCGCTCAGTGAGAACCGTTTCCACGGAAGGGGCGATCCATTCCGCCACCACAGGGGTACAGGCCCGGGCGATGAGGCTGGCGCCAAGGAGCGCCACGAAGAAGGAGAGCAGCCCGGTCAGGCTGGCCACCAAGCCTCGGCGGAACCCGTGGATTAAGAAGAAAAGGAAAATCAATCCTAAAATCAAATCAATAATAATGGGGTTCATATCCTGTCCTTTCCCAAAAATCGAGGAGTATCAGGGGAGATACAGACGGGCAGAACCGGCGCCCACGCACATGACCGAGCCGTCAGAGCGCATGAGAACATTCCGCGTGCTGTCTGTATTTTCCACTGTAGCATATAAATGTAAATTTTCGTCGTAAATATCCAAATGACCGGAAAACAAAACGGCAGTATACCGGCCGGCGGCAGACAGGGAAATCACATTTTCCGAAAGAGGAAGCGATGCAATCTCATTGCCGGACAGGTCGATGGCAACCAGTTTTCCCAGGCTTCCGGCCTGATATTTTCCCAATTCGATGACGGAAAAGCCGTTCCCGTCCAGAGAGAAAGAATTGAGGGTTTCCCCCTGATAGTCATAGGTGGCCAAA
Organism: Oscillospiraceae bacterium; assembly: GCA_017420125.1. Lineage (GTDB taxonomy): Bacteria > Bacillota > Clostridia > Oscillospirales > Oscillospiraceae > RGIG529. Next base: position 4,180 of record JAFOJR010000195.1, read on the forward strand.
AGTTCTCCGTCGCTGCTGACATACATTAACGCATCCTCTGCAAGAACGCAGAGTACAGAACCCATTGGCTTCACAGCCAGAACCAGATGATCGCCCAGGTCCAGAGAAGAATATTGCTCTTCACTGTCCAGCCGGTAGAGCACCAGCGCACATTGATATTGGGTGCCGTTTTGGCCGATGGTTACAGCAGCCATGGTTTTGCAGTCATTGAACACGGCGGCGTCTGTCACAAAATGAGAAGAAGAGTTCCAGCAGAAGATGTGCTGCTGTTCATTATTGTATACATTGACGGCGGCTTTATATCCGGCGGCTTGAGAAACTGTGGCCAGGTAGCCGCTGTCGTTTAAATTGGCGGAAAAGAAAACCTGTCCCGGATCCAGTTCCAGCGTCAGCCCCACATCCATGCCGGAAAAAAGCACCAGACGGCTTCCGCCGGCATCATATACCACGGCAGAATTGCCGCAGACAGAAAGAATGGGGGAGGACAAGACGGCCTTTTCGGAAAATCGAGTCTGACCGCTTTGATCCAGCAATGTAATCCCCGTGGCAGAAGCCACCAGGAGACCGTTTCGATAGCTGGCAAACCGGTTGCTGGCCTCCGATTCATATTCAAATTCTTCACATTGGCCGGCGTCGTTGCGTTCCATCTGCCGATATGCGATGGACCGGCGCAGGGCGTCAATATTCAGCTGATTCCGGAAAACCACCACGGCAACGGCAGCCAGCACCAGGACCAGCATAACCACGAAGGAGAGAATTCGAAAAAGAGGGCTTTTCCTGCGGTATTTTTTTGCCGCTGCAGAAAAAGCGTTCAGCTGCCCGGAAGATGCCTCCTGTTCTGGCGTTTGAGAAATTACCGGTTCGTTCTCCTGTGGAGCGTTCGGCCGGGATGAATTGTGGTTGGGGAATTGCATTGGCATAAGAGCCCTCCTGTTCCATGGAAGCAGAAATGACAAACTAAAGGGTGGGAACGATGGGAATGGCTTCGGCAGTCTGCACGCCTATATCTTCATGATACCACAAACGGGTAAGGTAAAGGCCGTCCGGCGGCAAAGTAGGGCCGGCGGCCGTTCGATCCCGCCCCTCCAAAAGAGCGGGGATATCGTCCGGGTCCAATTTGCCGATGCCAACATAGACCAACGTACCGGTAATGGCGCGCACCATATTGTAAAGAAATCCATCGGCACAGATGGAAATGGAAATCAAGTCCTCTGTGCGCTGCACATTGCAGTAGCGAATGGTGCGGACGGTGGAGCGAACATCCGTTCCTACAGAACGCACGGCAGCAAAGTCATGCGTTCCCACAAAATGAGCGGCAGCCTGCATCATGCGCTGCTCGTCCAGATGTTGGGGGTAAAAATAAGCTCGATTTACATAAAATGCATTTCGCAAACGGGAATTATAAATCAGATAGGTATATTCCTTTTGAAGGCACGAACCGATGGCGTTGAAATCCGCCGGAACCTCCGTTGCTTTTGTTACAACAATGCTATGCGGCAGGCGGGCATTAATGGCCAGAGGCAGGCGGTCCAGCGGGATTTTGGAATTGGTGCGGAAGTTGGCGATATAAACGCGGGCATGAACCCCTGCGTCTGTTCGACCGCAACCAACAACCCGCACTGGGTGATTCACTGCGCCAGAGATGGCCCTCTCCAGCGTTTCGGCCACGGTGACGGCGTTTTTCTGCACCTGCCAGCCGTGAAAATCCGTTCCCACATACATCAGCCGCAGGGCGATATTTTTTGTTACCATCCGAACCGCCCCAAAACAATGACGCCGGCGCAAAGGACCAGACCGGAAACCAAGGTGACATAATCAAAAGAGGCAAACTTCAGCTGACGCATTCGGGTGCGGCCCTCCCCGCCGTGATAGCACCGGCATTCCATTGCCACGGCCAATTCATCTGCGCGGCGAAACGCACTGATAAACAGCGGCACCAAAAGCGGCAGAAGCGCCTTGGCCCGCTTTATCAAATTGCCGGTTTCAAAATCTGCACCTCTGGCTTTTTGGGCGTTTGTAATTTTATCCGTCTCTTCAATCAATGTGGGAATGAAGCGCAGTGCAATACTCATCATCATGGAGAGCTCGTGGATGGGAGCCTTGATTTTTTTTAATGGACTGAGCAAAGATTCCAGCCCGTCTGTCAAGGCGATAGGCGAGGTGGTATACGTGAGCAAAAGCGTGCCAATGATCAGCATGATAATACGAATGACCATGAAAAAGGCGGCGCGGATGCCCTGCCGGGTAATGGTAAAAATCCAGACCTTTGCCAGCGGATCGCCGGGCGTGTAAAACAGATTTAGAAAAGCAGTAATAATGACAATGATAAAAATGGGCTTTAAACCTTTTAAGATGGTGGTTAACCGCACTTTGGAAACGCAGACCGCCACGATCAAAAACAACAGCATAATACCGTAAGTGACGAAGTATTTGGCGGAAAACAGGGCGATGATATAAAGGACAACGCAAATCAGTTTGACCCGCGGGTCCAGTCGATGGATAAATGTGTCGCCCGGAAAATATTGGCCCAGAGTAATGTCTTTAAGCATGATGGCCTCCCTTCCAAAGGGACAGAATGGCATCCGCCGCCTGCTCCGTGGTATAGAGGTTGGCGGGGAGAGGGAGACCCAGCTCGCGCAGATAGCCGATAACTGTCGTAACCTGGGGGACAGTGAGGCCGATGCTGGTCAGGTCCTCCGCCCGGGCAAAAACCCTGCCGGGAGGGCCCTGCATAAAGAGGCGGCCTTCTTTCATGACAATGAGCCGGTCTGCCATTTGCGCCATGTCTTCCATACTGTGGCTGACCAGTACGATGGTAGAATTGCGGGCTTTGTGATATGCCCGAATATTTTCCAAAATATTATCCCGGCCGGCGGGGTCCAGTCCGGCAGTGGGCTCGTCCAGAATCAGCACGTCCGGCTGCATGGCGATGACACCGGCAATGGCGACCCGCCGTTTCTGTCCGCCGGACAGGTCAAAGGGAGATTTTTGCAAATCCTCTTCTGTAAGACCCACAAACTGGATGGCCTCCAGTATACGGCTGTGGATTTCGTCCTGAGACAACCCCATATTGCGGGGACCGAAAGAAATATCTTTATAAACTGTTTCCTCAAACAGCTGATGCTCTGGATACTGAAACACCAGGCCCACCCGAAAGCGGGAAGCCCGTGTGATTTTTGGGGAACTCCAAATATCTTTTCCGTCCAGATAAACGTGGCCGGAGGTGGGTTTCAGCAAACCGTTCATATGCTGGATCAAAGTGGACTTCCCACAGCCGGTGTGGCCGATCAATCCGATGATTTCGCCTTGCTCGATGGAAAGAGAGATATCTTTCAGGGCTGTGTGTTCAAAGGGAGTTCCGATACTGTAGGTGTGAGTTAAACGATCTATTTTTAAAATTTCCGCCACGTTGTTTCATTCCTTTTCATGGTGGTGCATATCTGAAGATACATCATGCTCGGGAGGACTCCGAGGGAGGGAACAGGGAATAAATCGCCCGGGCGCATTCTTCCGGAGAAAGGGCGTCCAGCGGAAGCGGACAGCCACGTGCCCGCAGCTGGTAAAGCAAATCTACGGTTTCCGGCACGTCCAGACCGATGGAACGGAGCAGTTCCACCTGAGAAAAGATCTCTTTTGGAGAGCCGTCTGCCAGGATTTTGCCATGGTCCATCACCACCACACGTTTGGCCTCAGCGGCCTCTTCCATATGGTGGGTAATCAAAACCATCGTAATGCCGTGCGTCCGGTTGAGTCTGTGAATGGTGCGCATCACTTCCCGCCGGCCGAGAGGGTCCAGCATAGCGGTTGGTTCGTCCAGCACGATGCAGCGGGGCTGCATGGCGATGACGCCGGCGATGGCAATGCGCTGCTTCTGTCCGCCGGAGAGCAGGTGAGGCGCATGGGTGCGATAGACGTACATCCCTACCGTTTTCAAAGCGTCATCCACCCGCTGGCGGATTTCTTCCGGGGGGACACCCAGGTTTTCCGGCGCAAAGGCCACGTCTTCCTCCACCACATTGGCTACAATCTGGTTGTCCGGGTTCTGAAACACCATGCCGATGGTTTGCCGGATCTCCAAAAGACGCGCCTCGTCGGTGGTATCTATGCCGGAGACATATACCTTCCCGCCGGAGGGAAGCAAGATGGCGTTAAAATGCTTGGCCAAAGTGGATTTTCCCGATCCGTTATGACCCAAAATAGCGACAAAGCTGCCTTCCTCAACGGTAAGGTTGATATCCTTTAAAACGGGCAGTGCACCCGTTTCTGTTTGATATTGGAATACTAAATTCTGGCTTTCGATCATTTGTTTCATAAAGCTGATCCATCCTCCGCCTTTCTGCGGCTGCGCAGATTTTATCGGGACGATTTGGTGTGAAACCAGCGGCCGGCTGCGCCGCAAGGGAGACAAAGCCCGCTTTCCGTCACCGGCAGGCCCAGCTCCTGACTTTCTACTGTACCGCCGAAACGGGGAACCACCAGCGTGTTCAGCAGATAACTCAAAACAGAAGGTGCCAGGCCGGTGGTGTAAGAGTTTAAAATGAGGAATAAAGGCCGATCGGACAACACCTGGACGCAGAGCTTCAGGAAAGGATACAGACGCTCCTCCAGTTTCCAGATTTCTCCGCCCGGGCCGCGGCCGTAAGAAGGCGGATCCAAAATCAGAGCATCGTATCGGCGGCCCCGGCGGATTTCCCGTTCTACGAATTTGACGCAGTCGTCTACAATCCAGCGGATAGGTGCTTTTTCCAACCCGGAGAGTCGGGCATTTTCCCGGGCCCAGGAGACCATTCCACGGGCAGCGTCCACATGACAGACGGAGGCGCCGGCTGCGGCGCAGGCCACAGTGGCCCCGCCGGTATATGCAAAGAGATTGAGCACCTGAATGGGACGCCTGGCGTTGCGAATTGCCGCCTGCGCGAAGTCCCAATTAACAGCCTGTTCCGGGAACAGGCCGGTGTGTTTAAAATTCATGGGCCGGATCTGGAAGGTCATCCCATGGTACTTGATGCGCCATCGATCCGGCAGGCGAAAAATATCCCATTTTCCGCCGCCGCTGGAAGAGCGGGTATATCGGGCGTTTGGCGTGCGCCAGCCGGGGTGGTTCATAGCCGTATCCCAAATGGCCTGGGGATCCGGCCGCACCAGAATCTGGTTGCCCCAGCGCTCCAGCCGTTTACAATCACCGCAGTCCAGCAATTCATAATCATTCCATTGATTTGAAATCCACATAAAGTTCCTCTTCTCCTGATGAAGACCAACGTAATGTCACATTATACCATTATTATCTTCTATCGTCAAATAAATTACGCCGGTGAAGCGGTGTTTCTTGCCATCATTTTTGGGTTGTGATATACTGAATTTCAACCACATTCCACGAGATGAAAAACGGGGTCGAAGGAGGAGTTGGATGAAGGCAGGGTTGATTACGTTCCATTTTGCCAATCACTATGGTGCTCAGCTTCAGGCGTATGCCACCATGCGGGCAGTGGAACAGATGGGGACGCCGTGTGAGATCATCGATTATCGGCTGCCCCATACCACCCAGACAAATCGCCTGTATCAGAAGGGGAGATCCCCTAAAACTATGCTGACCAATCTGCATACAGCGCTGCACCATAAAACATTGGCGCGGCGGAATGAACGCTTTGCTGCCTTTGTGGCGGAGCAGATGCATTGCAGTCAAATGCGGTATGAAACCATTGGACAGCTTCAGGAGAATCCGCCGCAATATGACCTGTATATTTCCGGCAGCGACCAGATTTGGAGCCCGTCTATTTTTGTGAACGGCCGGTTTGATCCAGCCTTTTTCCTTGCGTTTGCCGCTGCAGGACGAAAAATTTCTTACGCGTCCAGCTTTGGCGGCGCGGCCGTTCCGGCGGCGATGGAAGATGAGCTGGAAGGGTATCTGGCCTCTTTTGACGCCGTTTCCGCCCGGGAAAATCAGGCAAAACAGGTGCTGGAACAGGCCATGGAGCAGGAAGTCCCCACCGTACTGGATCCTACGCTTCTTCTCACCGGAGCGGACTGGGGCGAGATCGCCGCGCCCCCTGCTGTAGACGGTCCTTACATCCTCTGTTATTTTATTTCAGATTATTCTGATCTTTTGCCCCATCTGCAGGCAGTGCAGAAAGAAACCGGCTATCCCATTGTGCAGCTGGCGGGAATGCGGCGCCGGGTTCCCGGTGCGAAAAATATCATTTTTGATGCAGGCCCGCGGGAATTTTTAGGCTTATTCCAAAACGCTGCCTATGTCCTGACCAATTCCTTCCATGGAACCGTATTTTCTTTGCAGTTTGAAAAGCCGTTTTTTACCATGGTAAGTCCCAAAGAGCGAAGCCATCCGGAAAACTCCCGGATCTATCATTTGTTGAATCTGGTGGGACAGA
>JAFOJR010000196.1 GCA_017420125.1 Oscillospiraceae bacterium
AAAGGAAGAAACAAAAGCAGAATCTGCCGCAGGCACCCAAACAAGAGGCATCGATCGTGGCAGCCAGGACGCCCCGGGGAGGCGGCATGATGCCCGTAATGCCCAGACGCAAAAAGAAAAAAAGACTGATGAAATGGATAAAAATTATAATAGGAATTCTCATTGCTGCAGGGCTGGCCTTCCTGGTGCGCAGCTGCCTGCTTCAGTCGAGACAGGCGGGCAAAGCGGACTATGAGACAGTGGAGGCTGCGCGGCGGGATATAACAGTGGAGCTTAGCGGGACAGGCAGCATTGCCGCAGCAGAAGAGGCCGTGGTGATTCCTGCATTAGCCGGCGAGGTGCAGGAGGTGGCCTGCCAGGAGGGAGATGTGGTGCAGAAAGACGATGTACTGGTCTCACTGGACCGGACAGATGCAGAATATGCAGTCAACCGGGCCCAACTGGCGCTGGACAATGCGAAGGATGCCTATAATCAATTGGTGAACAGCCAAAAAGACACCACGATTGTTTCCACAGCATCCGGCGTGATCGATACACTGTCCATTGGAAAAGGCGACAGTGTAACAGCGGGAGCGGTAGTTGCCACTGTGTCCGACCGTTCCAACATGTTTTTGAAAATTCCCTTTTTCTCGGCGGACTGCGCCCGGATTTCCGTGGGCTCTGCCGCAGTGGTCACGTTAAACGATACCCTTGAAACCATTACGGGAACGGTGGATTCCATCAGCGCAGCAGATATCCCGGGCGTCGACGGGGCTATGGTGCGGGAAGTGATCATCCGGGTAGCCAACCCGGGAAATCTTTCTCCGTCCACCTATGCCACCGCCATGATAGGGGATATTGCATGCAGCGGCAGCGGGACATTTACATACCAGACCCAGCAGAAAGCCGTTTTATCCAACGGAAGCGGCGAAGTGAGCAAACTGATGGTGAAGGAAGGCAGCACCATCCAAGCGGGAGATGCCATCGCGGTGCTGTCCGTCCCCAATATGGACAGCCAGATCCGCAGTGCCAAGCGGGCGATTGAAGATGCGCAGCTGACGCTGGAAAATGCCCAGAAGCAATTGGAGCATTTTACCATCAAAGCGCCTATTTCCGGCACGGTGGTAGAGAAAAAATGCGAAGTGGGCGATGTTTTGACAGCGGGAACCCCGATTTTTACCATCTACGATTTGTCCTATTTAACCTTTGATGTTCAAGTAGATGAATTGGACATTCCCATGATAAAGGTAGGACAGGAGGTAAACATCACTGCAGATGCCCTGCCAAACGAGACGTTCCATGGCGTGGTGGAGAAGATCGGTATGGTGGGCTCTGCCGCTGCGGGGGTTACAACGTATCCTGTTACCGTCCGGATTCTTGGAGAAAACACAGGCTTGATGCATGGTATGAATGTGGATGCGGATATCTCCATTGGAACATATGAACAGGTTTTGACCGTGCCGGTGGATGCAGTAACCAGGGGCAACACCGTCTTGGTATCAAAACACAGTCCCAGCGCACTGGCCGCAAAGGAAGATGCGAAAGAAGAACTGGAAGGATTTGTGCGGATTCCCATTCAGATCGGCGCAGCGAATGAGGATTATATCATCGTTACCCACGGTCTGCGGGAAGGCGATGTTTTGGCAGTGGTCAATCAGGAAGGCAGTTCCCTGTTCGATATGATGACCAGCGGCAGAGACAACGGCAACAGCAGAGACAGCGGAAGCAGCAGTGACAGCGGAAGCAGAGACAGCGGGAGCGGCGGAACGGAATAAGGAAAGGCGGACAGGATGATAGAGCTGCGCAATGTTTATAAAATTTATCCCATGGGCGATACTGAAGTGCACGCGCTGGACGGCGTGAGTCTGCGGGTTGCAGCAGGAGAATTTGTAGCCATTGTGGGACGGTCGGGTTCCGGGAAGTCCACCTGCATGAACATTATCGGCTGTCTCGATGTGCCCACCGCAGGGCAGTATTTCCTGCAGGGAGTGGATGTATCCCGTATGGAGGAAAATGAGCTAGCTCTGGTGCGCAACCGAATGCTGGGATTTGTTTTCCAGCAGTACAACCTGATTCCCAACCTGAATATTTTGGAAAATGTAGAACTGCCCCTGCTGTATGCCGGGTATGGGTCCGCTGAACGCCACAAGGCAGCAAGGACGGCACTGAAACGGCTGGGGCTTGGAGATAAACTGCGCCACAGACCTGCTCAGCTTTCCGGCGGCCAGCAGCAGCGTGCGGCGATCGCCCGGGCTCTGGCAGGCAATCCGCCGATAATTCTGGCAGACGAACCAACCGGCGCGCTGGATTCCCGCACGGGCCGGGAAATGCTTCGCTATCTCCAGAGTCTGTATCAAGAAGGGCATACGGTGATTTTGATTACCCATGATAATACCATTGCCGCCATGGCGCAGCGCGTGGTGCGTCTGGAGGATGGGAAAATTGTCTATGACGGACCGGCAGACAGATACAGCGCCCTGGCCGTCTTCCTGGAAGACAGCGGGCCGGAGGAGGCGCAGCAATGAAGGTATGGCAATCGTTTTCTCTGGCGCTGAAAAGTCTTGCGCTGAGCAAAATGCGGGCGATTCTCACCATGCTGGGAATTATCATCGGCGTAGCAGCTGTGATTATTATCATCAGTCTGGGCGATGGAATCCAGGATTATGTCAATGAAAGCTTTCAGGGGATGGGGGCCAATCTGGTGGCCGTCACCATAAAAGGGCGCAATTCCAGCCGAAACATTGCAGAGGAAGACATGTATCATCTGGCGGCAGAGAATGCGGATTGTTTCAGCGGCGTCAGTCCGGCGGTTTCCGTCTATGGGGCAACGGTGAAGGCCGGGAACCAGACCTTTGAAGATACCACGGTTACCGGCGTCAGCGAAACATACGGCGCCATCCGCAATGCAGTGGCGGAAACCGGCCGGTTTTTGCAGTATGTGGATGTAGCCCGCCAGCGAAAGGTGTGTGTGATCGGCACCTATCTGGAGCGGGAGCTGTTCAACGGAGACGCGCTGGGGAAGACACTGAAGATCAACGGGATGTCCTATCAGATTGTGGGAATACTGGAGGAAAAAGCAGGCTCCACCTCTTACGGAGACGACAACCAGGTATTGATTCCGTATCCCAACGCCATGAAAATAAACGGAAGCAGTCAAATTGACACGTATTATTTCAGCGCGGTGGAGGGGCAGTCGGCCCGTGCCAAACAGATGATTGAGAATCGACTGTACCGAACGTATGAAGATTCCGATGCCTTTTTTGTGATGACGATGGATGAGGTGTTAAACACATATAATAAGATGGCGGGAACGATCCAGACCGTATTGACGGCCATTGCTGCCATCTCTCTGCTGGTAGGGGGTATCGGCATTATGAATATCATGCTGGTTTCCGTTACAGAGCGAACCCGGGAAATCGGCATTCGCAAAGCCGTAGGCGCCCGGCGGCGGGATATTATGGGACAGTTTGTCATCGAAGCGGCCACTACCAGCGCGGTAGGCGGCAGCATAGGGATCATCGTTGGGATCATTGGCTCTGTTTTGATCGGCAGTGCGTTTGATATTCAGGCCACTCCGTCAGTAAAAGCAGTTGCCATTTCTTTTGTGGTATCTGTGACCATAGGAATTGTCTTTGGATTTTTACCGGCCAACAAGGCGGCGAAGCTCCATCCCATCGATGCGCTGCGGCATGAATAGGGCGTGACTGGAAGCGTACCGGATTTTATAACAGAGAAACGGCCTCTGAAGGCTGTATCCTCAGTATGACAGAGGCAGAAAGGCAAAATAAAAGCCCTGGCGAGTACTTTTTCGCCAGGGCTTTTGTTGTTTTTATGCTGTTTCACAGGACTCCTCTGTGACAGGGGGAACGGTTTCCGTATATTGCCAGGAAAGGTCAAATTCCCGGTCCAGCAGGGAACGTACAATCTGGAGATTTTCTTCATTAAACTCCATTTCTTTATTGTCAAAAAAGAGAGCGGCACCGTAGATGATGGAACGCATGATGAATGTTTTCCAACGGCGTACGGAATCAGGCATATTCACTTCTGCACAGTAGCGGGAAACCAGATCGTAGGTTGCGACGCTGAGCTGCCCGCGGAGAAGACGGTATTTTTCGTCAAAATTTTGATAATTCTGCATAATAATCCGCCGAAAATGAGGATATTCCGCTAAAAACCGGACGTAGTCCAGGCTGACTTCCAGAATCTGCTGCCGGGTGGAGCAATGGGCATACCGGGCAATGGTCTTATTTTGACGCTCATGGTAAATTTCATTGATATAACTGAAAATCTGGATGATAAAATCCTGTTTGTTTTCAAAGTGCTTGTATGGTGCGGAGCAAGAGACCCCGCATGTTTTGGCAATGCGTCGAATAGAAAAGTCTTCGAATCCATGCTGATCCAACTCCTCCAGGCCGGCTGAGATCAGCTGCTGCCGCAATTGTGAAGCTCTTTTTCCTTTTGGTGCCATAGCTTATCCATTCCTCTTTTCTTTGTTCCCTGTATTGTAGAAAATTTTTCTGTATTTGTCAATCAAGAAGGGGGAAGAAGGAAAGGCCGGGAAAAGCAGGAAACTATTGACAGAGCAGGGAAAAAGAAGTAAACTGTAGCTGGTAATCAGTGATAACCAATGATGATGAATGGTTATTAAGGATTATGATTTTTTATATGGAGGCGTTTTAAAAATGATTTTTGAAGCCATTGCTGAATTGATTGCAGAAAGAAACGATTGTGACGTATCCGAAATTAAGATGGAAAGCAGCTTTAAGGATTTGGGAATTGACTCCCTGGACACCGTTGAAATGCTGATGAACCTGGAAGATAAGATCGGTCAGGAAATCGAGCTGGAAGAAAAGGTGGAAACAGTGGGCGACCTGGTGCGCTATATCGAAAAAAAGTGTAAGGATTGATGCAAAGATGATTCCATCCAGATTATGTGATCTTCTGGGGATCCAATACCCCCTGTTCCAGGGCGGGATGGCTTGGATTGCAGATGGGAAGCTGGCCGCCGCTGTGTCCAATGGCGGAGGTCTGGGCGTCGTGGCTGCGGGGAATGCGCCCGGGGAATATGTGCGGGAACAGATCCGCATTGCCGCGTCTCTGACAGACAAGCCTTTTGGCGTGAATATCATGCTGATGAGTCCTTTTGCGGACGAGGTGGCCCGTATTGCCGCAGAAGAGCGCGTGGCGGTAGTGACCACCGGTGCAGGCAATCCGGCAAAATATATGGAAATGTGGCAGGGAGCAGACATCAAGGTGATCCCCGTGGTGGCTTCCGTGGCGATGGCCAAGCTGATGACCCGGGTGGGCGCGTCGGCGCTGATTGCCGAAGGCGGCGAAAGCGGCGGCCATGTGGGCGAACTGACGACCATGGTGCTGGTGCCGCAGGTTTGTGACGTGACGGATCTGCCTGTTTTGGCGGCCGGCGGCATTGCGGACGGCCGGGGTGTTGCTGCGGCCTGGATGCTGGGTGCCTGTGGCGTGCAGATGGGAACCCGTTTTCTTTCTGCCTATGAATGCTCCATTCACCCCACATACAAGGAAAAAATCTTAAAGGCGGGGGATCTTGCAACCATCGTTACGGGAAAGCGGCTGGGGCATCCGGTGCGGAGCCTGCGGACCCAATTTGCAAGAGAATATATCAAAGCAGAATATTCTTCCATGCCGGACGACGAGTTGGAAGAATTGGGTACCGGCGCTTTGCGTCTTGCGGTTCAGGAGGGCGACCTGCAAAAAGGCTGTTTCCTCTCCGGCCAGATTGCTGCCATGGTCAAGCGTGAGCAGCCTGCGGCAGATATCATTCGAGAAGTGATGGAACAGGCGGAAACCATTTTGAAGGGAGCAAGCAAATGGGTCAAATAGCATTTGTCTTCTCAGGACAGGGGGCGCAATATCCCGGCATGGGGAAAGAACTGTTTGACGCTGTGCCGGAGGCAGAGAAGGTATTTCGCACCTTGGATGCCATTCGACCCGGTACGTTGGAGCAATGCTTTTCCGGCAGCGAGGAAACACTGCGCCAGACGGCCAATACCCAGCCCTGCATGTTTGCCATGGAGATGGCGGCGGCAGCGGCGCTGGAGGCTCGCGGTGTGCATTGTGACGCCGCCGCCGGATTTTCCCTGGGGGAAATCGCGGCTTTGACCTATACCGGCGCTGTCAGTCTGGAAGAAGGGTTTCGGCTGGTTTGCGCCAGAGGCCGACTGATGCAGGAAGACGCGGAAGCGAAAGAAAGCGGAATGGCCGCGGTTCTGAAGCTGACGCCGGAGCAGGTGGAGGCCCTGTGCAGCCAATACCCAAATGTGTATCCCGTGAATTACAACTGTCCCGGCCAGATTTCCGTAGCGGGCGGCCGGGAAGTTCTGAAGGACTTTCAAAAAGCAGTGAAAGAAGCCGGCGGCCGGGCCATTCCCCTGAAAGTGCAGGGGGGATTTCACTCGCCGTTTATGGCCGATGCGGCGCAGAAGTTCGCGGCACTGTTAGAGCCGGTGGTGTTCCAGACACCCCAGGTTCCTCTGTATTCCAATTATACCGCTTTGCCTTATACGAATGATTTCCGTCAGCTTTTATCCCAGCAGATCGTGAACCCCGTGCGCTGGCAGGCCATTATAGAACATATGGCAGAGCAGGGGATTGACACGTTTGTGGAACTCGGTCCCGGGAAAACGCTGTGCGGTCTGATTGCGAAGACCTGTCCGCAGGCGCGGGTGTTCCACGTGGAAGATCTGGAAAGCCTGGAGGAAACCCGGAAGGGAGTGCAGTGATATGGATATGGAAAAAAGAAGAGTAGCCGTGATCACCGGAGGCTCCCGGGGGATCGGCGCTGCCATTGCCCGGCAGCTGGCGAAGGACGGGATCGATGTGGCGCTGATTTGCTCTTCCAGCCGGGAAGCGGCGGAAGCAGTTTGCCAGGACTGCCGGGCCCTGGGGGTTCGCGCAGAAGCATACAGCTGTGATATCGGCGCATTTGCAGATGCCAAACAAGTGGTGAAGGAAATCAAAGAAGCCTTTGGTACAATTGATATTTTAATCAACAATGCCGGCATCAATCGGGATCAGTTGATTGCCATGATGAAAGAAGCAGATTTTGACGACGTGATCCGTACCAATTTAAAAGGCGCATTTCATATGATTCGCCACTGCACTCCCATTTTTATCCGCAACCGGGGCGGGAAAATCGTAAACATCAGTTCGGTTGCCGGGCTGATGGGAAATGCGGGGCAAGCCAATTATGCTGCTTCCAAAGCAGGGCTGATTGGCCTTTCGAAATCCGTGGCGCGGGAACTGGCAGGAAAAAACGTGACCTGCAATGTTATTGCGCCAGGGTTTATTGCAACAGACATGACAAAAGAGTTTGACTCTGACAATCCTTTGGTGGCAAGCATCCCCCTGAAACGGATGGGACGGCCGGAGGATGTGGCGGCGGCAGTGGCGTTTCTGGTTTCTGCCGGCGGAGATTATATTACCGGAGAAGTGATCCGGGTGGACGGCGGCATCGCCATGTGATAAAACGCAACAAACGAGGTGAACACAGTGGAAGAAAAGGAAATCCGCCGATATGCCCAGCTGATGAAGGAAATGGACTTGACCGGCTTGGAAATCAGCAAAGATGGCAGTGTTTTGCGGTTGGAACGTGCGCCTTCGACGGTTTCAGTGACGGAAAATACAGCAAGCCGGATGGCAGCGCAGCAGGCAAAGCAGGAAAAGACTCAGCGGACGGATCTCACCGAGGTGTGTTCTCCGATGGTGGGTGTGTTTTATGCTGCGCCTTCGGAGCAGGCAGCGCCTTACGTGAAAGCGGGCGACAAAGTAAAGCGGGGCGATATCCTCTGCATTATAGAGGCGATGAAGCTGATGAATGAGATTTTGGCAGAGGAAGACGGGACCGTTGTGGAAGTCTGTGCCAAAAACCGGCAGATCGTGGACTTCGGCCATGTGCTGTTCCGGATTCAAAAGGAGCAGGAAACAGTATGAAGCAGGAAGAGTTGAAAAAAATTCTGCCGCACAGAGGAAATATGCTTCTTCTGGACGAAGCGGAAAAAATGGATGATACAGCCCGGGGGACCTATCATGTCCGCGGGGACGAATGGTTTTTAGACGGGCATTTTCCTGGGAATCCCATCGTTCCCGGTGTGGTGCTGTGTGAGATGCTGGCCCAGTCAGTATGCGTTCTGCTGAGCGATAAAATGACAGAGGGTGTTACCCCAATGTATACGGGCCTGAACCATGTTCGGTTCCGTGCGCCGGTTCGCCCGGGGGATACAGTAGAGCTGGAAAGCAAAGTCACGAAAGCCAAGCCGCCGTTTTATTTTGCGAAAGGAAAAGGAACGGTGGGCGGCAAACTTTGCGTAGAGGCTGAATTTTCTTTTGCAGTGATGGGAGCATAAACAACGTGTATTCAAAAATATTGATTGCAAACAGAGGAGAAATTGCCATTCGGATTATCCGGGCATGCAAGGAAATGGGAATTTCTACTGTAGCGGTATATTCTCAAGCAGATGAAGAATCGATCCATGCGGCTTTGGCGGATGAGAGCTATTGCATCGGCAGCGCTTCTGCTGCAGACAGTTATTTAAATCAGGAACGAATTCTCAGCGCCGCGCTGGCTTCCGGTGCGCAGGCCATTCATCCGGGGTATGGATTTTTGTCTGAAAATGCCCAGTTTGCTGCGCTTTGTGCGCAGCATCAAATCGCATTTATTGGCCCGACGCCGGAAATGATGGAGTGTCTGGGAGACAAAGCCCAGGCCAAAGAAAAAATGGCGGCGGCCGGATTGCAGGTGATTCCCGGCTCGCGAAAAATCCAATCCTTGCAGGAGGCGGAAGAAACCGCAAAAGAGTTAGGGTTTCCGATGATGCTGAAGGCGTGTGCCGGCGGCGGCGGAAAGGGTATCCGCCTGATCCGGGAGGAAGCGGAACTGCCCCACGCATATACCGCTGCGTGCGGGGAGGCAAAAGCCGCCTTTGACGATGGCAGCGTTTATATGGAGCGGTATATTCCTTCGGCCCGTCATGTGGAGCTTCAAATTCTGGCTGATGAATTTGGCCATGTGGTGTGTTTAGGGGATCGGGATTGCTCCATCCAGCGGAACAACCAGAAGCTGATAGAAGAATCTCCCTCTCCCGCAGTGTCGGAAAAACAGCGTCAGGCGCTGATTCGTCAGGTGACGGACGAGGTGCGGGAAATTGGGTATACCGGTCTCGGTACGTTGGAATTTCTCGTTGATCCGGCGGGAAATTTTTATTTTATGGAAATGAACGTGCGGCTTCAGGTGGAGCACACCGTAACAGAAGTTTTGACAGGGATTGATCTGGTCAAATGGCAGATTCGCGTGGCCTCTGGTATTCCTTTGAATTTTGAACAGTCCCAGGTGGATCTGCGGGGATGCGCCATTGAATGCCGCATCAACGCTCTGGCGCCGGGGACCGTCCGATTTTTGCATGTGGCCGGCGGGCCCTTTGTCCGCTTTGATACGGATCTGATGACCGGTTCAAAAGTCACACCTTTTTATGACGCGCTTTTGGGAAAGCTGATTATTTATGCCGGCTCCCGGGAGGAGGCGCTGCGCAAGATGAAAGCGGCGCTCTGTGAGCTGGTAATCGAGGGTGTGCCCAACAATATTGAAAAGCAGCTTGAAATTGTGGACAGTGAGGCATTTATGCGGGGAACGTATGATTTGACTTTCTTCCCGTCCAGACAGTGAGGTGATTTCTTTGCCATTGATTCAATTTTTAAACCGACCCAAAAACGAATTGGAAGCAGGAGGAAGAAAATCCGCGCCCATCCAGGCGGACGAAAACGAGCCGGTGAAGTCCTGTCCATCGTGCAGGAAATCCATCCCGCTCAGCCAGCTGTGGGGCAATTACCACTGCTGTCCGTTCTGCGGACACCATTTCCGCATGAACTCCCGCCAGAGAATCAGCTTCATTGCGGACAGCGACAGTTTTCAGGAAATGTTCCCGGACATACAGGCACAGGATGCGCTGCAGTTTCCGGGGTATCAAAATAAAATCGAATTGACCAAAAAGGTTTCCGGCGAGCAGGAAGCCGTCATATGCGGGACGGCGAAAATAGAGGGACAGACCTGTGGCCTGTTTGTGATGGAGCCGTATTTTATGATGGGCAGCATGGGGACTGCCGTAGGAGAAAAAATTGTACGGTTATTTGAACTTGCCACAGAACAGCGTTTGCCCGTTTTGGGCTTCACTGTATCCGGCGGCGCCCGTATGCAGGAGGGAATCCTCTCTCTGATGCAAATGGCAAAGACCAGCGGCGCGGTCAAGCGGCACAGTGATGCAGGGCTGTTTTATCTGTCTGTTTTTACGGACCCCACCACCGGCGGGGTAACAGCCAGCTTTGCAACGGAAAGCGATATCGTTTTGGCAGAGCCGGGCGCAACAGTGGGCTTTGCCGGCGCGCGGGTGATTGAACAGACCACCCGGAAAAAACTGCCCCAGGGGTTCCAAACGGCAGAATTTTTAATGGAGCATGGATTTGTGGATAAAATTGTTCCCAGAAACCAGCAGCGGCAGACCATCGCCGCGCTGCTGAAAATGCACGAAGGAGGTGCGGGCCATGGTGAAGCAGCAATACACAGCATTTGACCAGGTGAAAGCTGCCC
Organism: Oscillospiraceae bacterium; assembly: GCA_017420125.1. Classification (GTDB taxonomy): domain Bacteria; phylum Bacillota; class Clostridia; order Oscillospirales; family Oscillospiraceae; genus RGIG529. Next base: position 10,595 of record JAFOJR010000196.1, read on the forward strand.
GCTCCAACAACCGGCCTACGGGGAAGGATTATATTGATCATCTCTGTACCGGTTTTTTGGAATTTCACGGCGACCGCCAGGCCGGAGACGACAAGGCCATTGTAGCCGGGGTTGCCTATTTGGGCGACCGCCCCGTGACAGTGGTGGCCATTGAAAAAGGGCACGGCACCAAAGAACGCACCATGCGCAACTTTGGCGCGCCGAACCCGGAGGGGTATCGAAAAGCTTTGCGGCTGATGAAACAGGCGGAGAAGTTTAACCGTCCGGTGCTGTGCTTTGTAGATACTTCCGGCGCCTATTGCGGCATTGAAGCGGAAGAACGGGGACAGGGCCAGGCCATTGCGGAAAATTTAAAAGAGATGATGACGCTGAACGTTCCGATTCTCTCTATTCTGATCGGAGAAGGCGGCAGCGGCGGCGCCCTTGCGCTGGCTGTGGCAGATCGGGTGTGGATGTTGGAACATGCCATCTATTCGGTTATTTCTCCGGAAGGTTGTGCCAGTATTTTGTGGAAGGACGCATCCAAAGCTCCGGAAGCGGCGCAGAATTTACGCATTACGGCGGAGGACGCCCTGGCATTTGGCGTAATTGAGGAAATTATTTCGGAGCAGGATTTAGGCAAAGCGTCTTTTTATGATGGTCTGCGGGAGAAAATCCAGCAGGAGCTGAACGACCTTTGTGCCATGGAAAAAGATCATTTGAAACAGGCTCGGTACCTGCGGTTCCGTCAAATTGGGACAAAAGGTATGGAAGAGGGTTGATGGCTTGTGAACACACCATATTGCCGACAGATTCATTACTATGAAACGGACAAAATGGGCATCGCCCATCACTCCAATCACATTCGCTGGCTGGAGGAAGCCCGGCTGGATTATATGAAAAAAAGGGGAATCAGTTACGTCCATCTGGAAACATGCCACATTTTAATGCCGGTGGTCAGTGTTTCCTGTGAATACAAAAAAGCAGTAAAATTTGATGATGAAATAACAGTGGAAGCAGTGCTTTCTTTCTTCAACGGTGTCCGGGCGAAATATGAATATCGTATTTACACCGCAGAAGCCAGAAATCTGGTGGCCGTTGGAGCAAGCGAGCACTGTTTTATTGACGAGATAACCAGGAAGCCTGTGAGTCTCAAGCGGGCAGTACCAGAATATTATTATCGGATGATGCAGGTGGCAGAAGACGATAAGAGCAGACGGAAAGGAAATCAATGAATCGAGTGGTTGTAACAGGGCTGGGCGTTGTCAGCCCGGTGGGAAACGACGTTCCTGCATTTTGGAGCAATTTAAAAGCAGGCGTCTGTGGCATTGATGCCATTACAAAATTTGATACGGAACAATATAAAGTAAAAGTGGCAGGTGAAGTACGGGATTTCGATCCCCGTCAGTACATGAGCAAACTGGATGTGCTCCACAGCGATCTTTACACCCAGTTTGCCATGGCGGCTGCCTGTCAGGCGATGGAGGACAGCGGGGTTTTGGGCACCGTTGCACCGGAGCGGATAGGCGTATACATGGGCACTGGCATCGGCGGCATTGCCACTTTTATGGCAGAGCATCAGAAGCTGTTGGAAAAGGGCCCCCGCCGGATTTCCCCCTATTTCATTCCGATGATGATCGCCAATATGGCGGCCGGAATGATTGCCATGCGGTTCCAGTGCAAGGGCGCGGCTCTGCCGGCTGTGAGCGCTTGTGCCTCCGGCAGCAACGCCATTGGGGAAGCCATGCGGGTCATCCGTCACGGCTATGCGGATGTCATGATTGCGGGCGGCGCGGAAGCAACAGTGAACGCATTGTCCGCCGCGGGATTTTCCACCATGCAGGCGCTGTCCTTTTCGGAAAATCCTCTGGAAGCATCTTTGCCCTTTGACGTCCGCCGCAGCGGGTTTGTAATGGGCGAAGGCGGCGGTGCGCTGATTCTGGAAGAATATGAGCATGCCAAGGCCCGAGGCGCACGGATCTATGCAGAATTATCCGGCTATGGCTCTACCTGCGATGCCTATCACATGACAGCCCCCCATCCGGAAGCGGAAGGCGGCGCAAGAGCCATTGCAGATGCCTGGCGGGAAACCGGTGTGGAAACGGATCGGATTTATATCAATGCCCATGGCACCGGAACGCCCATGAACGACAAGATAGAAACCATGGCCATTCGGAAAGCGTTGGGAGATGCACGGGCTGAAAAGTCCATGATCAGCTCCACCAAATCCATGACCGGCCATATGCTGGGAGCCGCCGGTGCGGCGGAGGCCGTTGCTGCCGTGCTGGCGCTGCGGGAAGGGATTGCACCTCCCACCATCGGGCTGACCCAGCCGGATCCGGAGTGTGATTTGGACTATGTACCGCTGAAGGCGCGGAAAGCAGAATTTGACGTTTCTCTTTCTGTCTCTCTGGGCTTTGGCGGCCACAATGCCTGTTTGGCCTTTCGAAAGACAGGTGGAGAGCAGTGAAGCATGAACCGATTGTCATCACCGGCATGGGCGCGGTGACACCGGTCGGCATCGGCGTAGAGGCATATTGGAACGGGTTGATTTCCGGCCAAAGCGGTATCGATGTGATCACACAGATTGATACAGAGACCCTGCCTGTGAAGCGGGCGGCAGAGGTGAAGCAATTTCGCCCGAAGGATTTTCTCTCCACCCGGCTGACCCTGGATTTGGATTTATTCATGCAGTATGCTTATGTATCTGCTCAGGAGGCGTTGGAAGACAGCGGACTTGATCCGGCCGGCTCCCGGGTGGGCGTGGTGATGGGGACAGCCCTGGGCGGCATTTCCCTCATCGGAAAAACCCAGGAAACCCTTGCGGTTTCCGGGAAATCGGCAGGACCCCGTTTTCTTGTCAAAGCGATGGGCAATCTTGCCGCGGCCCAATTTGCCATCTGGCACGGCATCAAAGGACCCAGTCTGACCGTCAGCACCGCCTGTTCTTCCGGCGGAGATGCCATTACCATGGCCTCCATGCTGATCCGTGCCGGCGCGGCCGACGCAGTGGTGGTGATGGCAGGAGAGGCAGCCATCTGCCCGACGCTGATTCAAAGCCTGTCCAAAGCCGGCGCCCTTTCCAAAACAGGAGAAAGCCGCCCGTTTGACAAAAGCCGCAACGGATTTGTCATCGGCGAAGGCGGCGGCGCGCTGATTTTAGAGACCGCGTCCCACGCGGAAAAGCGGAACGCACCGGTAAAGGCGGTTCTGCTGGGCAGCGCCAATAACACCGACGCATACAATCCTGTTTCTCCCGACCCGGAAGGCACCGGCGCGGCGGCATGCATCCGTCTTGCGTTGGAACAGGCGGGCCTTATGCCGGAACAGGTGGATTATATCAATGCACACGGCACTGCCACCCAGATGGGGGATATTGCGGAGACAAAGGCCATCCGTCAGGTGTTTGGCAGCCACGATGTACTGGTCAGCTCCACCAAAGGCGCCACCGGACATATGATGGGCGCCGGCGGCATAACGGAAGTAATTGCCTGCATCAAAGCGTTGGAAACAGGAATAATCCCGCCCACTCTGCACTTGACGGAGCAGGACGAAGCATGTGATCTTCACTTGGTTACGCCGGAAAACCAGGCTCAAACGATTAAAACTGCCATGTCCAATGCACTGGGATTCGGCGGACAGAATTCCTGTGTCATTGTGGGCCGTTCCATGTGAGACAAACAGAACATAGAGAAAATACGAGGGCGATAGTATGAGCAAAAAACAGTATACTTATGATATGGAACAGTTTCAAACCGTATTTGAATCTCAGTTCACCTGGATTAACGGCTTTTTGCGCAATGTCCGCCGGTCCGGCAGCGGTTTGGCCATGATCGATCCCGCCGCGGAGAAGCGCTGGACCTATGCGCAGCTGAATGAGGATGTAAATCGGTTGGCCAATGCGCTGCAAACCGGCGGTGTGGGAGAAGGGGACGTCGTTCTGTATCAGCTGTATAATTCCCCTCAATTTGCTTTTTGTTATGTTGCACCCCAGAAGCTGGGCGCTGTGAACAGTCCTGCCAACTTTAATCTGGCACCGGGGGAAACGGCAAAGATCATCGATTTCCATCAGCCCAAGGCATATGTTTACGACTGCGATATAAAGGATATGGCCTGGCGGGCGTTGGAACTGTGTCAACACAAGCCTCCCATCGTCATAGCGGTAAATTACCGGAAAGAGGATATTTCCCTGCCGGAAGGACATGTGTTTTATGATGATTTTGTCCGCGATCAGAGCGTGGAAGAACCGCAGCTCCTGCATCAGCCGGACATGTATGCGGAAGTGACACGCTTTTTCACTTCCGGCACCACCGGACTGCCCAAGGGCGTGCCGCTGAACAACGTCAATGAAGTGTTGTCGGCTCATGATGTAATGATGCACTATCCGCTGAACCCAAAAGACATTACCATGAATATGACCCCGTGGTTCCATCGGGGCGGGCTCCATTCCGGCGGACTGACCCCCACTTTGTTTGCCGGAGCAGCCTGTGTGATTTTGCGGATGTTCAGCGCGAAGCTCTGTCTGGACTATGTGACAAAATACGGGGTGACGTTTTTGACCGGTGTTCCGGCGGCGTTGAACAACCTGGCCGCCCGGCAGGAAAAGCATCCCACGGATTTATCCTGCCTGCAGGGAATTGTTACCATGGGAAGCCCCCTGGAAAAGCAGGCCTGCATCCGTTTCCAAAAGGTGCTGACCCCTCGGATTTTCAATGGCTACGGCACCACAGAATCGTTTTGGAACTGCTTCCTTCGCCCCTATGATTTACCGGAACAGGCAGGGACGGCAGGCAGTTCCTGTACGGATGACGATGTGCGGGTTGTACAGATGTATGACGACCGCCGGGCGGAGCCGGATGATTTGGTTCCCACTGACGGGAAAACATCGGGAGAAGTCATTGTATTGGCGTATACCAAGTCCGGTTTGAGCTATACAAAAAATGAAGCCTTGACAAAAGAGAAGTTTTACAAAGGCTGGCTCTACACCGGCGATGTGGGCACCTGGGATCAGGATCAGTTTGTGACCATCGCCGGGCGGAAGGATGACATGATTATCTGTATGGGAGAAAATATTTATCCTGCGCAGCTGGAGGAAGTGATCAACCGGCACCCGAAAGTGCAGGATTGTATGGTCATCGGTGTTCCGGACGCGTCCCGGGGCCAGGCCGTGGCAGCCTATATCATTCCGTCAGACCCCGGTTTGACGGCGGCTGAGCTGAATAATTACTGCGCCTACCATGATGAAATTTCCACTTATAAATGCCCCCGGTATTATACATTCGTGACAGAACTCCCCTATAACGCCACCGGGAAGAAGCAGCATGTCATATTGAAAAAACAGGCAGAAGAGGATCTGAAGAACGGTCGTCTGCTGCGGCCGTAATAAAACAACCCCCCTGGGAAATTCCCAGGGGGGTTGTTTGTTTTTTGCGCTGTTTGATTAGTCCGTGATAAACGGCAGAAGCGCGATCTGACGGGCGCGCTTGATTGCGACAGTCAGCTGGCGCTGATGCATTGCGCAGGTTCCGGTGGTTCTGCGGGGCAGAATCTTGGAACGCTCGGAAAGATAGCGGCGCAGTTTGGCTGCATCTTTATAGTCAATATGCTCTACTTTGTCCACGCAGAAAGCGCATACTTTGCGGCGCTTGCGGCTGCGCGGGCCTCTTTCTCTATCCATAGCCATGGTTTTTTACCTCCAATCAAAATGGTAATTCGCCGTCGTCGTCATCGCTGAGGGGGGCGAAAGCGGATTCGGAAGGCGCGGAAAAGGGCGCCGGTGCCTCTCCAAAGGGGAGAGCACTTTCGTCCGGCTGTACAGGTGAGCCGCTGTAGGGTGCCTGCCCTGCCTCGGCATCCCGCTTGGAATCGCCGAAATAGACATTATCGGCGACCACTTCAGCACTCTTTCGCTTATTGCCGTCCCGATCCTGCCAGTTGCGAATTTGCAGACGTCCTTCCACGACGGCCATACGGCCTTTTGTGAAATACCTCGAAACAAATTCACCTGTTTGCCGCCAGGCGACGATATCGATGAAATCCGTCTGCCGCTCGCCGCTGTCTCTGTTTTTGAAGTCTCTGTCTACTGCCAGAGAAAACGATGCAACAGGTACGTTGTTGGGCGTATACCGCAGCTCCGGATCCCGTGTGAGCCGACCCATCAGGATAATTCGATTTAACATAGCGGCGCCTCCTTATTCATCCGTGCAGATGATGAGAGAGCGCATGATGCCGTCTGTGATCTTGAACACACGATCCAGCTCTGCCGGGAAATCGGGTGTTGCAGTAAAGGTCATCAGAACATAATAGCCTTCGTGCAGATCGTTGATTGCATAAGCCAGACGGCGTTTGCCCCATTCGTTGACCTCGGTCAAAGTGCCATGGCGCTCCACCAGTGTTTTGAACTTTTCCACCAGTGCGGCAGTGTCTTCCTCACCCAAGGTTGGGTTGATGATATACATTACCTCATAGTTTGCATTGATTTTTGCCATTGATTACACCTCCTTATGGACATATGGCCCCCAAAATGCGGGAGCAAGGAATGCTTTAGAAAAAGCAATCTTCAACATTATATCAAAAAATTTTTCCTTGTCAAGTAGATTGTGCGGAAACCCGGAGGCAAAAGAAGCTGCCCCGGAACATGAAGGAATCTTTTTAGGCTTGCAATTTTACCGGCGGCATGATAAAATTATGCCAAAATTACAGGGAAATATGGAAAATGCGATGAAGGAAACCAGTAAAGACAACGGAGCTTTTCAGAGAGCATCTGGCTGGTGGAAGGATGCAGGCAAAGTGTCTCGAATTCATTCCGGAGCTGCTTCCTGACGGCACTTGGCGAAGCGCCATAGGGAAGCCGGGCGTGCCCGATACAGCACACTGCGTGCATCTCTGCACACTTGCACGCAAAGAGGGGCATTTTGTGAGAAATGCTCGAACCAGAGGTGGTACCACGAATCCTTTTCGTCCTCTGTCCCGAGAGCGGGACAGAGGATTTTTGTATTTCATATAATTTGAGATTGGGAGGTAAAATACAAATGGAAAGGGAAAGATTAGGGAGTCGATTGGGATTTATCCTGCTGAGCGCCGGTTGTGCAATCGGATGCGGCAATGTGTGGAAATTCCCGTGGATGACCGGTCAATTTGGCGGCGGCGGTTTTGTGCTGATTTACATCATCTGCCTGCTGGTTTTGGGTCTGCCGGTTATGACGATGGAATTTGCAATGGGCCGCGCGTCTCAGGCCAGTCCCATCAGGATGTATCAGAAACTGGAGAAACCCGGACAAAAGTGGCATGTGCATGGGGCGTTTGCCTTGATCGGCAACATCTGCCTTATGGCATTTTACACGGTTGTCGCCGGCTGGATGATTCACTATTTCGTGAAGTTCCTGTCGGGCCAGAGCCAGGGGTTGGGATTTATCAACATGATCACAAATCCCGGCACCAATATTCTTTATCTGGGGATTGTAGTCGTTGTTGGCTTCGGGATCCTTTGCTTTAAGCTTCAAGGCGGGCTGGAGCGGGTCACAAAGTATCTGATGATCATTCTGCTTTTGCTGATGGTGGTTTTGGCCGTTCACAGTTCAACGCTGGTGGGTGCAGGAAAAGGTCTGTCCTTCTACCTGCTGCCTGATTTCACCAAAATTGACGGCACCGTCATTGTGGGCGCTATGAACCAGGCCTTTTTCACCTTGAGTCTGGGCATCGGCGCCATGGCGATTTTCGGCAGCTACATCGGGAAAGAGCGGTCTTTGCTGGGGGAATCTGTCAACGTAATTGCACTGGACACCTTTGTGGCAATTGTAGCAGGGCTGATCATTTTCCCTGCCTGCTTCACGTATGATGTGGAAGTCAATGCGGGACCTTCTTTGCTGTTTGACACAATGGCCACCGTATTCAACAATATGAATGGCGGCCGCTGGTGGGGAACTTTGTTCTTCCTGTTTATGGTGTTTGCCGCATTGTCCACGGTGCTGGCTGTGTTTGAAAACATCCTGGCCTGCATCCGGGAGATCACCGGCTGGAGCCGTGTCAAAGGCTGCATCATCTGCGCCGTCGGCGTTTTCATTCTGGCGCTTACGACCGCGCTGGGTTACAGCGTGCTCCACTTCCAGCCCTTTGCAGAAGGAACGGCATGGCTGGACTTCTGGGATTTCATCGTCAGCAGCAATCTGCTGCCGCTGGGGTCTTTGATCTTTGCTCTGTTCTGCTGCAGCAAACGCTATGGCTGGGGATGGGACAACTTTATGCTGGAGGCCAATGCCGGCAGAGGATTGAAGGTCCACAACTGGATGAAGCCCATATTCAAATATCTGGTGCCCATCTTGATTTTGGTCATTTATGTCTACGGTCTGGTTACGTTTAAATGGCATTAAAAGCGTAAATTGCGAAAGAAAACGATGGCAAAAGCCCTGTGACCATGTGGTCACAGGGCTTTTGTTTGTTTCAATTTTGTATGCGGTTTTTTCAGCGAGGAATCAGTCTTCCACGCCAATCATGACAGAGGTTGCTTTGACCACTGCATACGCTTCCTTGCCCACTGCCAGACCGAGTTCCTGAATGGCTGCCAGAGAGATGGTGGAGCTGATGACATTGCCGCCGCCGATATCCAGTTTAACAATGCCGTTGACCGCGCCTTCCTGAATGGAAACGATGGTCCCTTTGATTTGATTTCTTGCACTCAGTTTCATAATTTGCATTCCTTTCTGATTTGTATCAAGCGCCTTTGCAGACGATAGCGTATTATAACATTTCAGGTCATATAACAGCGTAACGGTTCCGTTACGGTTGCGGCCTTTTTAGGGTATTTTGCACCGTGCCGCAAAGTGAAGAAGGGTACATTTTGTCCGCGGACACAATGTACCCCTTTTCAATCTGTTTTTTAAAAGAGAGGATTGACAAAAACAATACTTCGTGATACGATGTATTACGCAAAAGGAGGTATGGCATGGATGTTCAATTGAAACGAGGGCTTTTGGACGTATGCGTACTGGCGGCCATTAAGAGTGAAGATTCATATGGCTATAAGATTATAAAAGATTTGAAGCCATATGTTCAATTGTCTGAATCGACTCTGTATACCATTTTGAAACGCCTGGAATCGGCAGATATGCTGACAGTCCGAACCGCCGAGCACGGCGGCAGACTGCGGAAGTATTATCACATTACCGGTGAAGGGCGAAAGCGTATTGAGGAGTTTAAGAAAGAGTGGGAAGAAATCCTGGCGATATACCGATTTGTAACCAAGGAGGAGGATGGCGATGCATAAACAGGAGTTTCTTGCGCAGCTGCAAAAAGGACTGTCCGGTTTGCCCCAGAGCGATATAGAAGAACGTTTGACGTTTTACAGTGAAATGATCGAAGATCGAATGGAAGAAGGTTTTTCGGAGGAGGAAGCGGTTTCGGCAGCAGGATCTGTTGATGAAATCGCTGCGCAGGCAGTAGAAGATACACCCTTTGCAAAAATCGCCAGGGAAAGAATGAAATCCAAAAGACGGCTGAAAGCATGGGAAATTGTACTTTTGGTGCTTGGCTCTCCCATCTGGCTTTCCCTGGGGATTGCCGCGGCTGCCGTCATTTTCTCCCTTTACATTTCCCTGTGGGCGGTGATGATTTCCCTGTGGGCTGTCTTTGTCTCGCTTGTTGCCGGCGGTCTCGGCGGCATCGCCGCCGGTATCGGCTTTATTTGCCGCGGCAACGTGCTTAGCGGGCTGGCTGTGATTGCCGCAGGACTTGTCTGTGCGGGGCTTTCCATTTTTATGTTCCACGGATGCAGGGCAGCAACAAAAGGCATTTTAATATGCACAAAGAAAATGGCAGTATGGATGAAGAACTGCTTTATGAAGAAGGAGGACGCGTCATGAGAAAGACAACAAAAAAATGGCTTGTTATCGCAGCTTCTCTTGTCGTTCTCGGGCTCATCCTGTTCACAGCCGTAATGGCGGTGAACCATTGGGACTTTACCAGGCTGAGCACCGTAACATATGAAACCAATACGTATCAGATAAAAGAGGAATTTCACAACATCGCGATCATGGACACGGATACTGCGGATATTCTTTTTGCGCCGTCTGATGACGGGACATGCAAAGTGGTTTGTTATGAAGAGAAAAACGCAAAACATTCCGCTGCTGTTTATGACGGCACACTTACCATCCATGCAGCGAATGAGAAAAAATGGTATGAATACATTGGCATCTCATTTGGAAGTCCAAAGATAACGGTATATCTGCCGGAAGCGGAGTATGGCGAAGTCTTCATCAAAGAAAGTACGGGAGATGTGGAAATACCGGAAGAATTTAAGTTTGAAAGCATGGATGTTTCGGCCGGTACGGGGGATGTAACATGCGGTGCCTCCGTTTCGGAAGGGACGGTAATAAAGACAAGTACAGGGGATATTCGTGTTGAAAACGCATCTGCAGGTATGTTTGATCTTTCCGTTTCAACGGGCGAAGTAAATGCCCAATCCATCACATGTGAAGGGGAAGTTGCAATTCACGTGAGCACCGGCGATACGAGGCTGACCGATGTTGCCTGCAAAGGGCTTCTCTCAAGTGGGAGCACGGGTGATATAACCCTGCAGAATGTGACAGCCACAGAAGCCTTTTCCATCGACAGAACCACTGGCGATGTGAGACTGGACGGCTGCGATGCTGCCGGGATATTCATCAAAACCACCACAGGCGATGTGAAAGGCAGTTTGCTTACCGATAAAGTGTTTCTTCCGCAAAGCAAAACAGGCCGCGTCGATGTTCCCAAAACGGCAAGCGGCGGCAGATGTGAGATTACCACTTCCACAGGGGATATTAAAATAGAAATTCGGTAAATGATCCTGATTCGAAGCCTGATTTTGCCGCAAATCCAGCGAACAACTCTGTCACATATCGTTTCATTTTTATTTAATTTGAGAGTTTTAATCGAACATTACCGATTCAGCTTGCAATAAAAATTTTTCGTAGTATAATTAAACGCGGATTTATTTCCTTTATGAAACAAACATGAATAAATTGACATCAATGAAAGAAGAGTACATTTTGGAGACCTTTGATATTACACCGCGAAAGCTGTATATGGAAAAAATCTTCCACCTGCTGGACAATGATAACCTGATTATGGTCATTGGCGTGCGGCGTTCCGGCAAGAGCTGCTTAGCGAAACAGCTGGAAAACGAGCTGAAGGAAAAATTCGGCGATACGATACAGCTCGTCCGGTTCAACTTTGAACAGATCAACGCCGCACGTATTTCTGCGGATGACCTGATCAAATATTATCAGGAGCAGCATGTGGCTGGCAAAAAGTGCTATGTCCTTTTGGATGAAGTCACCCACGTTGTAGAATGGGAAAAGGCGATCAATTATATTAGTCGGGACTCCGACTGCAAACTGATCCTGTTTTCCTCAAATCGAAGAATCATCTCTTCAGAATTGACAGCCGTCAGGGATAATCGATACGATACGATTCATGTGCTGCCGTTGTCATTGCCGGAATTTATTCAATTTCAGGGCTTTCAGGAAACTACGCCGGCCGATACGCCCGTCTGGGACAAGCGCTATCAACGTTTCGATGAGAGGACGTACACCTTGGGAGAGATATATAAATACTATATTACCTACGGTGGTCTTCCCATCATGAAGCCGGAATATATGGATGAAGAGCGGGCCTGGGTTGTAGCAGACGGGTCTTATGGCGCTATTGTCACAAGGGACGTTCTGGAAATCGGAAACGTAAACGGATCAAGTACCATTACAGATACCGTTCTGTTACGCAGCGTGATCACCGTTATGGCAAAGAGCATCGGCGACAACATTTCCGCCACATGGGTTGGCAAGCAGACGGCAAAATACCTGCAGCGGCCATCCTCCACAAGAACAATTGAAAGTTACATCCGCTCCTTGCTGAATGCACATTTGTTCTATATTGCAGAGCGTTATGATATTAGAGCCGACAAGCCCCTTAAAACGTTGGCCAAGTATTATATCGTAGATGCCAGCCTTCATAATTATGTTACCGGGATCCGCGCAGAGGACGAAAGCCGATTGCTGGAGAACAAAGTGTTCTTTGAGCTGCTGAGGCGCGGCTATCAGGTGTGCAATGGAAAACTTGGGAGAGAGGAAATCACGCTGATTGCCAGAAACAGGCAGGAAAAAGCGTACATCCAGGTAGCGAGCGATTCCGGCGAAGAAAGCATTGACCACTTAATTTCACCACTTAGACGAATCCGCGACAACTATCCCAAATCAGTGATAGCTTTTGACCGGGAAACCCAAATACTGCCGGACGGTATCATCGTCTTAAATGCACTGGACTTTTTGATGGGAGGCTCCTGGGGACGATAAGAGCTTTCGCCGTTTACCTTTTGTAATAAATCGCAATATAAAACAGCTCCGACAAGTAAATGTCGGAGCTGTTTTTTTGTTTTATTCACGAAAAATATGCGCAGAGCGGATAGAAGACATGTCTATCTGAACGCGCAGGTGCACAGCCTGTTGGCTGGACAAAATCATTCTGAAACAACGAAGAACAACAACTTTGTTTTCTAAAATATAATAATATGCAAAAACAATGAAAAAAATATCTTGAAATTTATAAAAACATCTGCTACACTGTTATTACTTCACCACTTTATTTTATGAATTAAATAAACTTTATATAAGTTTGTATTTTATATAATATAAAATACAAAAAATACATTGCCCCGGCGCGGGCAAGCAACAGACGGACCGCAAGTCTGCCGTTTCGCGGTGTAAAAAATCATAAGCATATATATGCAGTGCACAAGTGCCGAAGTTGTTTGGGGCTTTTGGGCCGGTCATCGGCTCTGGTCCCGGAAGGAGCTATGGTCCTGTTTATGGATGCAGACGGAAACAAGTTTGCTGATAAAGCTGCAATTTGGGAGGGTATCAACTTCAATGGGACAGAAGACATGATTTCAAACGATTTTGATCTGACCTGATTTACCTGTACACCGGGGGGGACGCATCGTTTTACAGTTCGATGCAAGCGCTTTTTCAATGACTGATGTTTTGCGGAAGGCGATCAAATATCTCGCCTGCTGTTGAGGATTCATTCGAGGGGGGATAATATGGGGCGCAATGTGCTGGATCTGACAGGACAGCGCTTTGGAATGTTAACGGTGCTGTTTCGTTTGGAGGAAACGAAAGATCGATATTATTTATGGGAATGTGTCTGCGATTGCGGCGGAACGATCCGGGTGCCCGCGAAGAACCTGAAGCGTGGCATTACGACAAATTGCGGGTGCACGCCAAAGACGGCTCAGCAACTCGATACGCGTGAAAAAACCATCACCGGGCAGCGGTTTGAGAAGCTTACGGCGGTTGGCCCTGTGGAAAACCAGAATGGCAAAGCCCCAGAGCGGCATGCTTGCGACTCCGGTGAAACCGCAGCGGCCGGAACAGCCGTGTCAAAGCCGGGACAAGCGCATCGAGGCGGCTGGGAGACCAAAAATAAACGCTGTAAACAGCTGGATCTGACGGGAAAGAGATTTGGGCGGCTCATTGCAGTGGAGGCAACAGAAAAGCGTGACAGCAAGGGTTCTGTCGTTTGGCTCTGCCAATGTGACTGCGGTCATGTCGCTGAAATAACGGCAGATCATCTTATGCATGGGAATACCGTCAGTTGTGGCTGCAGAAAACAGGAAATAACAGAATCCATCGGCGATAAGCTTACGTTCGTGGAGGGCACCTGTATCGAATGGCTGCGCTCCCGCAAACACAGGCGGGATAATACGAGCGGTTTCCGTGGTGTATACGAGAGCAAAAACGGAAAATGGCGCGTAGCGATTACGCTCAAAGGAAAACGGTACAACTGTGGAAGCTATGACACCTTTGAGGAGGCAAAGGCAGTCAGACTGGCAGCGGAAAAAAAGCTGCATGATAATTTTGTATTAGCGTGGGAGACATGGAATGAATTTGCCAATAGTACCCCGGAGTGGGCTCAGGATCATCCCTTTATTTTTGAAGTTTGTCGGGTCGATGGGAAGCTTGTCGTCTATGCACCCATTCTCGACGAAGCAACAGGCGGCCTGCAGACAGGAGGCGAAGCGGAGTATGCATAATCGAAAAATGAAATACCGAACTGCCAGGAAACAGAATCCTGTTGGAACCTGCCTGGAGAGTTTGTTTCCAGATAAACTGAGATTTAACACTGCGTCTGGTCATACAGGCGCATAGAAAAGACAGTCAAAGCGGCCTGTGTACCTTCCCGGCAGCGGCAAAGGCTGCTGGCCGGGCAGATATGCCCAATATGAGGATGAAAAGATTGCTGGAAAAGAAGCAGAGAAAACGGGAAGGAGAAGCTTCTGGAGGCACTTGGACGATGATTTATCACCAGAGGCGGGGGAGAGGCGGGATACGACGCAACAGAGGGGCTCCGGTCAGGAGTGGAATATTTCCATCCTTTTCGACAGCGGGAGCCGATATTACGCTTCCGGATCATCGGACTCTGACAGAAAGGAGTTGTAACAATGCTGTGAAATTCACCAATATAAGAAACAGCATACCGAAAACAGGTGACAATCATACGCCATTGTGGATCGGCCTTCTTATGGTTTTCGCATTCGGTATGAGCACATGTGTTCTTATGATCAACCGGAAGAAGTACAGAGGTGCTTATTTGAAAAAATACTAAATAATCTGCTCTTCTGCTTTTGGGGAAAGTCAGACAAATCTGCCTGACTTTCCTCCCGGAAGAGCCATATCCTATGCAGATAAAAGTAAGGAGTAAGTGAATATGTCTAAAAAACCAACGGAAGCGAAGCCCTGGCTTGCCTTTTGGGGCAGCGACCTCCCCGAAGCAGCTGCAATCGAGCGCAACTTATATTGTTATATTTATGAGAGAAATAAGAACCATTTGCAGGACATTGCCTTAAGATATTTTGACAAGACGATTTCCTATAAAGAGATGTTCGAGAAAATTCAGCAGACAGCACGAGCCTTTGAAAGGATAGGCGTAAAAAAGGGAGATATTATTACGGTCTGCTCCGTTATGACGCCGGAAACCGTCTATATGTTTTATGCATTGGATCTTTTGGGGGCAACCACGAATATGATCGATCCTCGAACAAGCGCACAAGGCATTCGGTCCTATATAAA
>JAFOJR010000197.1 GCA_017420125.1 Oscillospiraceae bacterium
CCGGTTTTTGGAAGAGGAAATTCCTACCACATCTCAAATCAACGAATATAAATACTATGATTTTTTAGAAGCACTTTTGCAAAAGGGAGATGTGCTTCATATTGCCTTTGGTTCCGGCATGACGCCTTCTGTTGTCAATGCGCAAAAAGCAGCAGAGCAATTAAAAGAAAAATTTCCAGATCGGAAATTGGTGGTAATTGACTCTTTATGCAGTTCTTCTGGCTATGGAATGCTGGTAGATTATGCTGCAGATCTTCGGGATCAAGGCTGCTCTCTGGAGGAGACGGAGCAATGGGTGATGGCCAATCGACAGAATATCCACCACCAGTTTTATTCTACAGATTTAAAATATTACCGCCGCAGTGGCCGGATGTCTGGTGCAACAGCAACTGTTGCTGCGATTTTGGGTATTTGTCCCATCATGCGGTTGGATGATAAAGGGCGTATTCTTGCTTATGACAAAGTGCGAGGAAAGAAAAACGCATTAAAAGAGACCATCCGTATGATGGAGGCCCACGCACAAGGTGGAGTAAACTACGCGGGGAAATGTTACGTATGTAATTCCAATTGTGTAGCGGAAGCCGAGGAATTGAAAGCGGCCCTGAAAGATCATTTTCCTAAGATAGACGGTGAAATTCGTATTTGTAATATCGGAACTATTATTGCTTCACACTGCGGTCCTGGCACGGTTGCTGTGTTTTTCTTGGGCGATCAGCGTGCGCCAGAAAAATAGCAGAAGTATGTTTTATGAAAAATGTCGGTTGACAACTATCGAATGATTGAAAAAGGGACTGTGATTTGTTTTGCAGTCCCTTTTTATTGCTTTTGTGTTGCTATTGCAAAGGGCAGAATATGCAAGAAATCTCGCATTTGTTGGGAAAAACAAAAATGTAGCAGGGCGAGATCATTCAAAAAACAACACAATATTTCGTAGTTGTACAATAGTAAAGTGTTTTTTTTGACAAGGGATCTTGTTATTTTGAAAAAAAGGCGTGCAATTTAATTTGTATCGTGTATAATAGACAAGTGTTCTGGAATTGAGTGATGGAAATGGAGAAGGAAGTATGGAAGATATAAAAAAAAGACGTAGGTTTGGGGATCGAAAAGATGGGGTGCTTTTGCGGGATTTAGACCCTATGCATTTTATTGTGCCGCTTCTTTACCCCAACCGTTGTGACAATGAAGCTTTTATTTCTGAGCGAATTGATTTAACCAATGCAAACATATACTTAGAGAAAAGAAATCGTGAGCAGCCGGAATATGTGTATAACTTATTTCAGCTGATAGTAACTGCGGCGCTGAAAACCATAACGCTTCGTCCTAAAATGAACCGTTTTGTTGCCAATAAAAATCTATATCAGCGCAATGATGTGTCGGCGGCATTTGTGATCAAAAAATATTTTAATGACCAGGGAGCCGAAGGGTTGGCATTCCTCCATGCCGAGGACAGCGACACATTGGACAGTGTCCACGAGAAGATCCGTCGGCAGATTTATACTTATCGAAACGAAGGCGAAGATGACAGCTCCACAAAGAGCATGGATTTATTCAATAAAATGCCTCGTTTTTTATCGAAATTTCTGGTTGCAATTATCCGTTTTTTAGATCGTCATGGATGGGTTCCAAAATCCCTTATTGCAACAGATCCTTATTATTCTTCTGTAGTGCTGACGAATTTGGGTTCGATTCAGTTGCATTCCGGTTATCATCATTTGACAAATTGGGGCACAAATTCTCTCTTTATTATTGTAGGAGAAAAAAAGCCTCGTCCTTTCTATGATGCAGAAGGAAATGTGACGATGAAAGATAGCGTGGATTTGGGACTGACAGTTGATGAACGGATTGCAGATGGATACTATTACTCTAAAACTGTGCGTTTATTGAAAAAGCTCTTGGAGTGTCCGGAGCTGTTGGAAACGCCATTAAGCGAAGAGGTGGAATACTGAAATGAATGAAATCACAGCAAAGACCCCGTGGAAAGAGCATTTGGGCGATATGCCATTTCACTTGGATTATTTTGAAGGCTCTATGTTTGAAGCAGTCGCAGAGATTGCAGACAAATACCCGGACTATGTTGCATTTGATTTTATGGGGAAATCAACAACATACAAAAAGATGAAACAGGAAATTGAAAACTGTGCGAAATCGCTGAAAACCATTGGTGTTCGTGCCGGGGACCGGGTGACCATTGCAATGCCCAATTGCCCCCAAGCTATTTATATGTTTTATGCCGTCAATCTGATCGGCGGTATTTCCAATATGGTTCACCCGCTGTCGGCAGAGAAGGAAATTGAATATTATTTGAACGAGTCGGAAAGCGTAACAGCAATTACGCTGGACCAGTTTTACAATAAATTTGAAAACATCCGCCATAATACAAAAGTGGTCAATATCATTATTGCAAGTGTGCGCGATGCGCTTTCCAAGCCCATTAAAGCAGGCTACATGCTGACAGAGGGACGGAAAATCCAAAAGATTCCTTCAGATGCTCCGGTGATTCGCTGGAAAGAGTTTATGCATCTGGGACGATATTGTTTCTATAACTATAAGGTCAAACGCGAAAGCGATGACCCAGCAGTGATTCTGTACTCCGGCGGCACCACAGGAACGACAAAAGGAATTGTGCTGACCAATAAGAACTTTAATGCGCTGGCTACCCAGATTGTAGCCGTAAACAGTATGTTCCAGCCGGGAGATAAAATGCTTTCTGCTATGCCGCTGTTCCATGGTTTTGGATTGGGCGTCTGTATCCATTCCATGCTGGCCAACGGCGGACGGTGTATTCTGGTGCCGCGGTTTACGGCGCAAAGCTATGCAAAATTAATCACAAAATACCAGTGCAATTTTATTGCCGGCGTACCCACTTTGTATGAGGCGCTTTTACGTCTGCCTTCTATGAACGGGGCGGACTTAAGCTGCTTAAAGGGCGTATTTTCTGGCGGGGACTCTTTATCAATTGAACTTAAGAAAAAGTTTGACCGCTTCCTCAAAGAACACAAAAGTACCATTCAAGTGCGGGAAGGCTATGGTGCCACGGAGACCGTGACCGCCTGCTGCCTGACCCCAGTACACAAAGCGAAGGAAGGAAGCATAGGGCTGCCATTCCCAGATACTTACATTAAAATTGTGCGGCCGGGAACAGATGAAGAATTGCCATATGGTGAAGAGGGCGAGATCCTTTTGGCAGGTCCTACGGTTATGCAAAAGTATATGAACCGGGAGGAAGAAACAGCCAACACCTTGCGCAGACATAAGGATGGCCTTGTTTGGGTTTATACAGGCGATTTGGGCATTATGGACGAAGAAGGGTTTATTTACTTCCGCGGGCGCTCCAAGCGGATGATTATTTCCTCCGGCTATAATGTATATCCTGCGCAAATTGAAAACATCTTGGATGCCCATGAATTTGTGCAGATGAGCTGTGTAATTGGTGTGCCGGATGCGTATAAAATGCAAAAAGTAAAAGCATTTGTAAATCGTTTGCCCTTTGGAGATTATGAGATGAAGCGACTTTACAAGATCATTCTTTTTATACTGTGTCTGTTTTTTCTCGGGCTCGTCCTGTTCGCA
>JAFOJR010000198.1 GCA_017420125.1 Oscillospiraceae bacterium
GCGAAGGTTGGTGTCAAAAACAAGACGGAGAAGTTGTTTATCAAGAAAGTATCTCTCAAGCTGTGCAGCTTTTGGAAGGGCGGCAAAATGCACTGGAGGAATCTTTGCTGCAGCAGATGAAAGAGGCGGCGGAAGCATTGAAATTTGAACAGGCGACCATTCTACGGGATCGCTATAAAGCCATCTCTAATTTGCGCCTGCGTCGACAGATTGTATCTGCCGCAATGGCGGATACGGATGTGGTAGGATTATATGTAGAAGGAGAGAGGGCCTGCCTGGTGATTTCCCATTTTGTAGGCGGAACGCTGCTGGGGCAGGAAAAACAACTTCTCTTTTTGCCTATCGAAGAGTCGTCAGAAGCGGTTATCTCTGCGCTGCTTAGCCAATACTATGGGAAAAAGGAACGGCTACCTCGCCGGATTTTATTGCCTTTTTCGCAAAAAAAAGAGGATTGGGACATTTTGGGCGAGATGCTTTCCCAGCAGGCGGGTCATCTGGTAAAATTACAGACACCGCAGAGAGGAGAACAGGCAGAGCGGATACGGGTTGCCTGTGAAAATGCCAAAGAAGCATTGCGCCTGTCGCTTTCAAAAGAAGAGCGAGTACGCAGTGTTTTGGAGGTGTTGGGAAAACGGCTGTCCCTTTCTGTATCGCCGCGGCGAATTGAAGCATACGACATTTCGAATACTGGAGCAGCAGATATTGTCTCGGTTATGACCGTATTTGAAGATGGGAGACCGCGAAAGCGGGCCTATCGGCAGTTTATTATCAAAGAATTGCATGCACCAGATGATTATCGAGCAATGGAAGAAACCATCCGTCGACGGTTGGACCGGTTTCGGTCAGGTGATGCATCCTTTTCCCCTTTGCCGGATTTGATGCTCATTGACGGTGGTGTTACTCATGCCGCAACGGTGAAACGGGTACTTGGTTCGTTTGGATACGATATCCCCGTGTTTGGCATGGTAAAAAATGATAAACATCGCACAAGAGCCTTGGTTTCTCCTGAAGGTGCTGAAATCGGTTTGGCCGGAAATCAAAGTCTGTTTTCTTTTATTTCCAGGATTCAAGATGAAACGCACAACAGTGCCATCGCTTTTCATCATAAACGCCGGAGCCGTGGGAGTAATGCTTCTGTTTTGGATGAGATCCCAGGCGTTGGACCTGCACGAAAAATGGCACTGCTGCAAAAATTCCGAAGCATAAAGGCCATTAAAGCAGCGTCAGAAGAGGAATTATCCAGCATTGTGCCGCAAAGAACAGCAAAGGCCATTATTTCCTTTTTTCACCCTTTTACAGAAGGTGAAGAGGAAGGGAATAAGAAAGAACAGAAAGAATAAGAGGACAAAATCATGCGCGTGATTACGGGAAGTGCCAGAGGACGGCGGCTCAAAGAACTGCAGGGAAAAGAGACCAGACCCACAACGGCACGGGTGAAGGAATCTGTCTTTAATATTGTGCAGTTCCGCGTGGAGGGCCGGCGTGTGCTGGATTTATTTGCAGGAACAGGACAAATAGGCATTGAAGCGCTGAGCCGAGGAGCAAAAACGGCTACATTTCTGGACCAGCGGACAGATGCTATTCGCCTGGTACGGGAGAATTTGGAGCTTTGTAAATTCTCTTCGCGGGCAAACGTAGTTCAGGGAGATGCTTTGGAATTTTTGTCCCGTACACAGGAAATATTTGATTTTATTTTTCTGGATCCGCCCTATGAAACAGGATTATTAAAAAATGCATTGGAATGCATCGCAAAGTTTGACATTCTATCGGATCATGGTATAATATTGTGTGAAAGTAGCGTAACAGAGGCGCTCCCAGAGCTTCCGGAACCATATCAGATGGGCCGGGTGTATCGCTATGGGAAAATCAAGATTACAGCATATGAAAAGAATTTGCCTGTATTGTGAAGCAGGAAAAGAGTCACATGCTTGCAGGCGAAAGGATGGAATCCATGAAAATTGCGATTTATCCCGGCAGTTTTGATCCAATTACATTGGGCCATTTAAATATCATTAAGCGTGCTGCCAATTGTTTTGATAAACTGATTGTCTGTGTTATGTATAATATGGAAAAGAACGGAGGGCTGTTTCTCCCAAACGAGCGGGCAGAATTAATCCGTCGGGTTACTATGGGAATTCCCAATGTGGAAGTAGACGTGTCTACGCTTCTGTTGACAGATTATGCAAGGCTTAAAGGGGCGACAGTTGTTGTAAAAGGTTTGCGAGCGGTGTCGGATTTTGACAAAGAATTTCAAATGGCGCTGATCAATCGAAGATTAAATCCACAGTTGGATACGATGTTTTTGACCGCCAGTGAAAAGTATATGTACC
>JAFOJR010000199.1 GCA_017420125.1 Oscillospiraceae bacterium
ATGCTCCAGGTTTGATAAGGTTTGAAATTGTGCAGCCAAAATTTTAGCCGCCTTTTGACCTACCTGGCGAATTCCCAGGGCATAAATTAAACGGGAAAGATCCTGCTGTTTGGATTTTTCAATGGCAGCAATCAGATTTTCAGCAGATTTTTGCCCCATGCGTTCCAGCGCAGCAACCTGCTCTGTCCGCAAGTTATATAAATCCCCTGCAGAGTGGATCAAACCTGCCTCGATTAAACTTTCCGCCACCGCAGGGCCAAGGCCCTCCACATCCATGGCGTCTCTGGAGGCAAAATGGACCACGCGCCGCGCCAGCTGGGCCGGACATTCTGCACCGGTACAGCGATATGCTGCACCATTCTCGTCTCGGTGTACCGGTGCACCGCAGACGGGACATATATCCGGAAGCAAATATGGGATCGTTCCTTCCGGCCGTTTCTCCAACAATACAGAAAGAACTTCCGGAATAATTTCCCCTGCTTTTCGCAGCAAAACGGTGTCGCCAACCCGAATATCCTTTGAAGAAATAAAGTCTTGGTTATGCAGCGTCGCATTTGTCACCGTAGTCCCTGCCAGACGAACCGGCTCAACCACAGCCTTTGGCGTCAGGACTCCCGTCCGCCCTACTTGAACGATAATTTCAGTTACTTTAGATGGCTTTTCCTCCGGCGGATATTTATATGCTGCCGCCCAGCGGGGAAACTTTGCGGTACTGCCCAGCTGCAGCCGATCGCTTAAGTTGTTCAACTTAATCACTGCGCCATCCATTTCAAACGCAAAATCGTATCGCTTTTCTCCCATTTCTTCCACTGCCTGCGCAATTTCTTGAATATTTTGATACAGGCGATGGTAGATGACTTTAAAATGAAGCTGTTCTAAATAGTCCAAAGAATCCATATGAGTTGCCAATGAAACACCTTCTGCGAACTGGATATTAAAAACAGCAATATCCAACCGGCGCTCTGCCGCCACTTTAGGATTCAACTGACGCAGAGAACCTGCTGCCGCATTGCGCGGATTGGCAAACAACGGCTTTCCTTCCAACTCTCTCTGCTCGTTTAATGTTTCAAACACTCGATGGGGCATATAAACCTCACCGCGAACAATCAGAACGGACGGTGCATTCTCCAGACGCAGCGGAATGGACGCAATGGTTTTCAGATTTTCTGTCACATCTTCGCCGATGGTTCCGTTTCCCCTTGTCGCTCCACGTACCAGCAATCCATTTTCATATTCCAATGCGACAGATAAACCATCTACCTTCGGCTCTATCACATACTGAGGCGACGGAATGGTGTTTTTTATCCTTTGATCAAATGCAAGCAGTTCTTCCATGGAAAATACATCCTGCAAGCTTTCCAGAGGGACTCTGTGCTCCACCGGCGCAAAGGCAGAAACCGGCGCGCCTCCTACCCGCTGGGTCGGCGAATCCGGCGAGAGGAGTTCCGGGTGCTCTGCTTCCAAGGCAATCAGTCGACGCATCAACTGATCATATTCGTAATCGGAAATAATCGGATCGTCTTTTACATAATAACGATAATTATGTTCCTCCAATACCTTTCGAAGCTGCTTTACTTCATTTGCCACGTCCATGGATGTCTCTCCTCTTTCTCAGTCTCTCTGTTCGGAACCATAATCAAAATATGCCTCCGAGGCCTCCTTCATTGAATCAAACTGGCTAAAATATGTGTAACTGTCCGGTACTGTACCAACAATTACTGTTTCTGCAACATGCACGGTATTTTCCACTGTGGTAGTGGTCACTCCGCCGGGCAGCAAAATGGAAACCTCCACAGAAACATGAAACAGAATTTTATGAATTGTCTGGTTGATGGCCGTTGATTGAAATGAATTATCAA
>JAFOJR010000200.1 GCA_017420125.1 Oscillospiraceae bacterium
CACAGTTTGCCATTTCTTTTGCTTTCAGATCCGGAGCTTCAGGCCATTCAGGCATACCAGGTATGGCAGGAAAAGAAGCTATACGGGACAGTCAGCATGGGTGTTGTACGTTCCACCTATATCATTGACGAAAATGGGATAATTGAGCATGTAATGCCAAAAGTGAAACCGGATACCAACGCGGCGGAAATTTTGGCTTATCTCGATCAAAAAGAAGAAAAAGAATCCTGAAAATGATCAAGCGGCTCTGCCAGGAGTATTCCCGGCAGAGCCACTTTTATTTGTGACAAGTTTTGATTCTGCAATATGCTTATGACGGCCTGGAGTCGAAAGACGGATTTGTGAAATAAACGTTTTTCTGATTCAATCGTCTTTCGGCAAGTCTCAGACCTTCACCAAACCGCTGGAAATGAACAACTTCGCGTGCACGCAAGAAACGAATGACATTTGTAACGTCTGGATCATCGGAAAAACGCAGGATATTATCATAAGTGACGCGTGCTTTTTGTTCAGCCGCCAAATCCTCTGTTAAATCGGCGATTAAATCACCTTTGACCTGCATACTGGCCGCATTCCAGGGATATCCAGAGGCAGCAGTGGGATAAACGCCGGTGGTGTGATCAACAAAGTAAGGTGCAAATCCGCCGTCTTCAATTTCTTTTGGAGTCAATTTGCGTGTGAGTTGATGCACAATAGCACCAATCATTTCTAAATGGTTCAATTCTTTGGTACCAGCAGGTTATCCGTAAGCACCTGGCAGTCTTGGATAAAGAACAAGGTCAAAGTCATCCGGAAAGCCATGCCAGCGGGCGCGGTGGGTTTTGGTGTAAACCGCCTTTTCCAATACTGTTTTCAACAGATCGTTTTTCTCTTTTGCGTTTGATAACTGCTGATACACATTGTATAGTAAAACTTTTTCCGGCAGGAAATTTGAATGTGTGCTTTTCTGCGTGGATTCCAAAGAGATTTCGGATGAAATCGCGGAAAGGGTATTTTGGACAACCGCTATGCGTTTTTCCAACAGGCACGTTCTCGCTCGAAAGGTCTCCACGCCGTAGACGCCTTGTTCCAGCAGGGTATGCACTTCTCCACGCTGCCGCATCAGCGCAGTCAACTCTTTTTCCAGATATCTCTTTGTCTTCTGTTTGTCTTTTGACGGCGGAGCATTATCTTCATAAAGCATTTTCCACTCCAGACGATGGTCTCCAACCCACAGGGACAGCCCGGCAAGAAGACGCTCCTCCACACAGGTAAGACTGCAGGAAACATTGTTGCAGTTGGCAGAGACACAGAGAAGGGTATCGTCCGAGTGGCGGACACCGTGCGGGCGGCGAACCATTCTGCGGCCGCATTTTCCACAGATGACAAGACCGGCCAGCGGATTTTTAAGTGTATCGCTTTCTCTGACGGAAGGCGGGGAAGCAGTTTTCATCTGAACCTGCGCCGCATGAAATGTTTCTTCTGCAACAATGGGTGGATGACGTCCCTGGACAATGATACACTCTTCATCTGAAGCACGGGGCCGTTTCCAGATCATAGTTCCATCTGCTATTTTCTGAACAGAGCGTCGCCAGTTCCAACGGATTTTCCCAATATAAACTGGGTTGCGCAAGATGTCGTAAATTGTCGCAGGAGCCCATGCGCCGCCGTTTTTTGTGGGGGCTTGAATTGCATTCAACCGACGTGCGATCAAAGATGCACCCAACCGTTTATGAATTCCGTCCGGCTGCATTTCACCGGTGGTGTAAAGTAAAAAAATAAGACGAATGATATCTGCTTCTTCTGGAACGGGTTCCAGTGTCCAGCCCTTTTCATCCTCTAATTTGATCCGTTTATATCCATAGGGTGCTTTGTTGCTTACGTATTTTCCCTCATTTATGGAAGCAAGCCTGCCGCGCTGCAGACGTCGGTTAATGGTTTTATACTCTCGACGGCTCATAAACAGGCCAAACTCAAAATATTCCGCATCAAATTCATCGTTCGGATTGTAAACTTTAAGTGGGGTCACAATTTGAGTATTTGAGCATTGGAACGCCTGTGCGATAATACCTTGATCAATTGTATTGCCGCGTGCAAGACGTTCCACTTCCATCAAAAGGACTCCTTTCCACATACCCTGCGTCACTTCGGAAAGGAGTTTTTGCATTACGGGACGGGCGGCAATGGTCTCTCCCGAAACAATTTCACGATAAATTTCTGTAACCGTGAGCTGTAAGCGATGTGCAAGCTCCAACAGACTTTTTTCATGTCGGGCAAACGTTTCTCCTTCTCCGCGCGCTTCTGCTTCTTTGTCGGCGCGGGATTTTCGCAGGTACAGGCAATATTCGCTCATTCCATTCTCCTTACAAAAAATATTTGCTTTCCTTCGCTTTTTACAGCGGAAAAACAAGGGGAAATATAGCGCCTTAAAAATATGCGGAAGACGGGCTTTTGTATATCATGTAAAAATTAATAAGGTATTTACAGTGCGACATGGTATCGTATCGTATGTGGTCTTGTTTCGTTTTATTCCAATCAAGAACTTCTGCTTAATCTGTGTTTTGCAAAGTGGCCATAAATTTCAACTGAAAACGGCACAGTTTAGCTGACAAAGGGGAAGAAAATTATAAACAGACAATAAAAATTTAAATTTTATTGGAAGGCTGGCTGTGGATAGGAGAATTTATAAAAAATATGCAAAAAACCTTGAAAAAACAGGATGAGATGATATATAATAACGAATATAGTGCAAACCACTTTTATTTTATGAAAAGAGAGGATTTGTTGTATGAAAAAATTATTGACTCTACTCTTGACCGCCGCACTTGCAATGTGTTTACTTGCAGGATGTGGGAATGGTGGAACATCACCTTCCACAGATGGGGGAGACGCTCCCGCTGCCAGCGATGCGGGAACTTCCACTGGAACTGGTAGTGAATTAAAATTCACCACAGGCAACTCCCAAGGCACTTATTTTGCATTCGGTTCTGTTTTGGCCGGCCAGGTCAGCGCAACTACCGACAGCAAGATTTTGGCCGTAGAAGGAAAAGGCTCTCAAGCCAATATTGAACTGCTGGATATGGG
>JAFOJR010000201.1 GCA_017420125.1 Oscillospiraceae bacterium
AAACATGCCTGTTTTTAAAATCATGTCATGGGTATAATTGCTTTTGTTGACACCAATCACAATACGTTTGGGAGAGTCTGTAACTTCCATAACGGTATTGGTGATGCAGCCGTTATCCTTCTGCCCATCTTTTGCAGTTAAGACAAACAGACCGCTTGCAAGCTTGTTCAGTGCATTGGAACTGATTATTTCTTTATCCTCTGCAACAGGAGACTCCTCCGGCTGGAAATCTTCCAAAATAGCAGCGGCTAATGTGTCAATTTCCAGCAGTTGTGCATCTTTAACAGAGGATTTCAGATTTACCTCTGCTTCCAGCACATTCATATTTTTCATAGAGGCGAAGATTTTTTTCATCAAGTCGCCAGCAGTAGCGGCCCAAGTGCCATTTTGTAAAATTCCGACTGTGCGGTTTTGCAAATTATGTGCTTTTATATCCAGAAGTGCAGTTTCCATATTACAGAAAATTCCCGCATTATACGTGGTGGAGGCAAAGACCAAATGGCTGCAGCGAAACGCTTCTGAAACAATTTCAGAAGGATGTGTGACAGATACGTCATACATAGCAATATTTTTTATGCCGCCATCTGCTAATTTTGCAGCTAAAATGTTGGCAGCATTTTCCGTATTGCCGTAAACGGAAGCATAAGCAATCATAACGGCTTTGTCTTCCGGCGTATATGTGCTCCATTTTTGATACTTATCAATGAACCAACTGATATTTTTCCGCCAAACAGGCCCATGAAGGGGACAAATGGTTTCAATTTCAATCGTTGCTGCTTTTTTCAGCAGTGCCTGAACCTGGGTGCCGTATTTACCCACAATATTGGTAAAATACCGTCTTGCATCAGGAAGCCATTCGGTTTCAAATTCCACTTCGTCGGCAAATAGATTGCCGTTGATAGCGCCAAAAGTGCCGAACGCATCGGCGGAATATAATGTTTTATCCGTCACATCATAAGTTACCATAGCTTCTGGCCAATGGACCATAGGTGCCATAACAAAAGTGAAAGTATGCTTCCCAGCGGAAAGAGTATCGCCTTCTTTGACAACGATTACACGGGAATCAATGTCAAAATCGAAAAATTGTCGAATCATTGTCACCGTTTTTGCATTGGCGACAATTTTAACATCAGGATAGCGCAGAATCAGCTCATCCATTGTGCCGCAGTGATCCGGCTCCATATGGTTAACAATCAGATAATCCAGCGGCCGACCGTCCAGCACGTGGGCGAGATTTTCAAAAAACTGGGAACTAACAGATTTGTCCACTGTATCCAGCAGGACTGTTTTTTCATCCAGCACCACATAAGAATTGTAAGAAACGCCGCGTGGGATGGGGAATACATTTTCAAATAAAGCCAAACGGCGATCACTTGCTCCAACCCAATACATGTCTTGGGTTACTTTCTTTACACAATACATAGAATCATCCTTTCGGGTTTTGGAAATATCACAAGCCAAAATCACCAAATTCATATAAGACATATGGGATTTAATCAAAGGAAGTATAGCATAATATCCCCAAAAAAACAAGGGGAAATTCCAAAAATTTAGCAATAATGGGGAAAATTCATTATTTTCATAAAAAGAATAAATATACAAAATGCGGGTGTGATACCAAACTTCTTCATTGTTTTGTCCGAACAGAAAAAGAAAGACGAGAATAAAATTGTGTGCATTGTGAAAAACCGTATTTTGTTCGTTTGCCGGCTATATAGACAGGAGAGAGAAGACGTCCTGGAAGTGAAAAGATGTGGTTTGACAGAAAAACCGTTCTGTATTATAATGAGCGCGGCAGAAAAGATGAGAAAATTCAGATCTGATTCTGCAGGATGGGAAGGAGAAAACTTCAATGGCAAAATATACGCGAGAGGAAATTATTCGCCGTGTAAAGGAAGAAGAAATTCGCTTTATCCGGTTGCAATTTACAGATATTTTCGGGCAACTAAAAAATGTTGCCATTACAGCATCCCAAATCGAAAAAGCTCTGGATGGGAAATGTATGTTTGATGGATCTTCCATTGAGGGATTTGTGCGGATTGAAGAATCCGATCAGGTTCTGAAGCCGGATTATGACAGCTTTGTGGTGTTTCCTTGGGAACCCCAAAGT
>JAFOJR010000202.1 GCA_017420125.1 Oscillospiraceae bacterium
AAATTACAATAACCAGATCCACAATATTCCATTTTCTATGTTTCATATCTTGCCCTCCTAATTGCCTTGACCATAACTTCCGTTCTATTGTATAATCATTTTATTGCTTTTACAAGTCCAAAATTTGCGAATTTGCGACATAGAAGGTGTTTAGCATGAAAATTATCCATCTGATCAGCGGCGGAGACAGCGGTGGCGCAAAAACTCACGTGTTTAATTTGCTTCGGATGCTCCACCAGACAGAAGAAGTTCTGCTGGTCTGTTTTCGTGAAGGCCCATTCGCCCAGGAAGCGCGGGAACTTCAAATCCCTACGCTGGTGATTGAACAAAATATTCGGAAAACATATCAAACATTAAAGCAGATGATCCTAACCGAAGGTTTTCAAATTATCCATTGCCACGGTTCTCGCGGGAACATGATCGGTGCGCTTTTAAAGCGTGCGTGCAATATTCCCGTGGTCACAACCGTGCACAGTGATTATAAACTTGACTATATGGGTCGCCCCGTTCATCGACTGACCTATGGGGTCATCAATTCTATTGCCTTGCGTCGTCTGGATTATCGCATCGGTGTATCAGATGCAATGGTAGATTTACTGATCTCCAGGGGGTTCCGCCCCAACCGTCTGTTTTCTATCTATAATGGGCTGGATTTTACTCCCATTCCCCATAAAACATCTCCAGCAGATTATTGGCGCACACTCGGACTTTCTGCTGATGAAAATTCTGTGGTTGTTGGTATCGCAGCAAGGCTTTCCCCCGTAAAAGATATCGCCACTTTGATCCGTGCCTTTGCAAAAGCCGTTTCCAAAGCACCCTATCTCCGCCTTTTAATTGCGGGCGATGGTGAGTCGAAAGAATCTCTGACAGCTTTGGCACAGGAATTGGGTGTCGCGCATTTAGTCTGTTTTGCCGGTTGGATTTCTGATATCTCCACTTTCTATCAGTCCATTCATATTAACACACTGACATCTTTGTCAGAAACCTTCCCTTATGCACTTACAGAGGGCGCACGGGAACGGCTCCCTACTGTTTCTTCCCGGGTCGGCGGTGTCCCTTATCTGATCAATCACGGTGTAAATGGACTGTTGTTTGAAGCAGGCGACTCTGATGCACTTGCAGAACACCTGGTCACACTTGCTGAAAATCCTTCTCTGCGGAAACAGTTAGGCGAAGCCCTGTTTCAAAAAGCTTCTGCAGAATACTCCTTGGAAGCAACCCGTCTGCGCCAGCTTTCCATTTATCAGTCTATTCTGCGCCGCCGGGAAAGAGAGCAATCGCACCAGAAAGACGGCGTTTTGCTTTGTGGATCATATGGCCGGGAAAATGCCGGCGATGACGCCATTTTGGATGCCATCCTGCAGGAACTCCGCACGCTTGACCCAGACCTCCCCATTACCGTTCTTTCTGTCCGGCCTAAAATCACACGTCTCACTTGCCGGGTCGATTCCTTTTATACATTTTCTCTTCCTCGCTTTTGGTCCCATGCAAAAAAATGTAAGTTATATGTCCATGGGGGCGGAAGCCTGATTCAGGACGTCACCAGCCATCGCTCGCTCTGGTTTTATCTTTACACGCTTCGGGCCGCAAAAAAACGCGGCTGTAATGTGATGATGTATGGTTGCGGCATCGGCCCGATCCGTTCTCACAGCAACCGTCGAAAGGCAGCCCGCTATATCAACTCGTTTGTGGACTGTATCACTTTGCGGGATCCCCATTCCTTGGAAGAGCTGAAACACATGCAGGTAACAGCTCCTCAGATGACCCTAAGCGCGGACCCCACTGTGGTATTGCAGCCTTCTTCTCCCACGCGAATTGACGCTCTATTTTCCCAGCTTTCTCTGGATCCAAACGGAGCATACGTTTGTTTTTCCATTCGAAAATGGGACGGCTTTGCAGAAAAGGCATCTGTTTTCGCAAATGCAGCTGAATATGCCTATCGCACCCATGGACTTACACCGGTTTTTCTTCCGATTGAACCACGGGTTGATCTGTCCTCCGCCAGCCAAGTTGCCGCTCTGCTCTCCGTTCCGTATGCCATCTGTGACCAGTCTTTTTCTACTCCGGACGTAATCGGACTGTTCTCCCGCATGAAAATTGTCATTTCCATGCGGCTGCACGCATTGGTTTTCTCGGCCGGACAAGGTGTTCCTATCATCGGCGTTTCTTATGATCCGAAAGTCAACGCCTTTTTGTCCAGTATCGGTCAGGATCTGTGCGTGAATCTGCAAGATGTCACCTCAGAAATTTTATGTAAACTGATTGATCAGGCTGTAGAGCGGATAGATGATACTGCTTTTTTACAGGATGCAGTGGCCAAACTCATTCATTTAGAACAGGAAAATCATCTTGCAGCGCAACGGTTACTGTAGTTCCCAACGCAGAAGAACATACTTTGCCATGAAAAAACTCTGACGTTATATAACGTCAGAGTTTTTTCAGCATTTCCATTATGTGTTTCGATCTGTAACGCGCATGGTTTTTAAATTGCCGATTTTCTCACTGCGCTTTCTCAGTTCCTCCATGACATCTTCCAGCGCAATTCCCTGGCTGGCCAACATCACCAAAAGATGATACAGCAAATCGGAAACTTCCATCACCGTCTCTTTGGGGTCGCCGTTTTTTGCGGCAATGATCGTCTCTGCGCTTTCTTCTCCCACTTTTTTCAAAATTTTATCCAAACCTTTTTCAAATAAATAGCAGGTATAAGACCCTTCCTGCTTTTGCGCTTTTCTCCCCAAAATCACTTGGTACAGCGCCTCCAGCGGATATTGTTCCATTTTGTTTATTCCCCTTCCATCACAACGTTAAAAAAGCATGATCTGCGGCCGGTATGGCAGGTTGGGCCATCCGGTTTGCACAAATACAACAGCGTGTCTGTATCACAGTCCGTTATCATCTTCTTCACGTGCAGAAAATGTCCGGAACTTTCACCTTTATTCCACAGACACTGTCGGCTTCGGCTCCAAAACCATGCTGTTTTTGTCTGCATCGTCAACGCTACCGCTTCCCGATTGGTAAATCCCAGCATCAAAACTTCCAGTGTCTGTTCATCTTGAATAATCACGGGAATCAAATCTGATTTTTGAAACAGTAAGTCCAGATCTATCATTGCCTCTCCTCATCTCGAATTCCGCATGGGAATATTTTTTTCTGTTAAAAAAGATTTCACTTCACCAATGGTCAGTTCACCAAAGTGAAACAACGATGCCGCCAATGCCGCATCTGCGTCTGCTTCCTGAAATACATCCGCAAAATGCTGCAAGCTGCCACAGCCGCCGGATGCAATGACAGGGATATTCACCGCTTGGGTCACGGCCTTTGTCATCTCCAGGTCAAATCCCGCCTTTGTCCCATCTGCGTCCATAGAAGTCAGTAAAATTTCGCCGGCGCCTAAGCGTTCGCCCTCCCGGGCCCATTCCACTACATCCAGTCCGGTGGGGGTTCGCCCGCCGGTAATCACAACTTCAAAACTCCCATCGGGTTTTTTGCGACCGTCAATGGCAAGAACCACACATTGGCTTCCAAAACGCTCCGCCGCTCTGGCAATCAGCATTTTATCCTTCACTGCTGCGGAATTGACGGAAATTTTATCCGCACCGGCCCGCAGCAATAGCTGAAAGTCCTCCAGTGTACGGATCCCACCACCCACTGTCAGCGGGACAAAAACCTTTTGTGCGGTGCGGCGCACCACGTCTGCCACAGTATCCCGATTTTCATATGTGGCGGTAATATCCAAAAATACAATCTCATCTGCGCCGGCATCGCTGTAATATGTTGCCAACTCGACAGGATCCCCTGCATCCCGAATATTGACAAAATTAACGCCTTTAACCACCCGGCCATTTTTTACATCCAAGCAGGGGATGATTCTCTTTGCGTGCATTTCGTTCTCCTTTACTGTTGCTGCAGCTACTTACAAATTTGCACCGCATCCGCTAAGGAAATCGTGCCGGCATAATATGCTTTTCCGATAATTGCGCCGCTTACATTGTTTTCTTTTAGTTTTTTAATGTCTTCCAAAGTGGTAACGCCGCCGCTGGCTACAATTTCGCAGGAAACCGTTTGCTGTAATAGAGAAAGCGCCTTAAAAGAAGGTCCTTTTTGCATCCCGTCATTTGCAATGTCTGTAAAAATAATCACTTTTACGCCCAGATCTTCCATGGACTTTGCAAACGTTAAAAAAGAAATACCGGCGTTTTCTGTCCATCCGGCTGTTCGAACCAGACCATCTTTTGCATCGATGCCGACGGCAATTCGATCCCCGTATTTTTTCACTGCCTCCCGCACAAATTCCGGGTGGGACACAGCAGCAGAACCGATTACCATTCGCCAGACACCCATTTTATCAGCAGCTTCCAAATCAGCCATGGTGCGCATTCCACCACCCAGTTCCACCTTCAGCTGCGTGGCCTGAATCACATCCTGCACAATGGAACTGTTCACCCGAACGCCATCCTTCGCGCCGTCCAAATCCACCATATGAATATGCCTGGCGCCGGCTGCGGCAAAGTCTTTTGCAACCGCTACCGGATCATTTGCCACCTTGTGTGCCGTGGAGAATTCTCCTTGATATAACCGAACACACGTTCCGTTTTTTAAATCAATCGCCGGCAGT
Source organism: Oscillospiraceae bacterium (assembly GCA_017420125.1). Lineage (GTDB taxonomy): Bacteria > Bacillota > Clostridia > Oscillospirales > Oscillospiraceae > RGIG529. Next base: position 4,619 of record JAFOJR010000202.1, read on the forward strand.
AAGATCATTTGATCAACTCCCCAAAATTCTTTAAAATTTCAAGTCCCACTTCGCCGCTTTTTTCCGGATGAAACTGGCAGCCAAATACCATTCCCCGTCCTACAGCAGCAACTACATTTGTCCCATATTCCGTCTCTGCAATCACATCTTCCGGACAATCTGCCGTCCCGGCAAAAGAATGTACAAAATATACGTAGCTCTCCGGCGGCAAGTTTCGAAAAAGCGGAGATGGATTGGGAAATTTTAAATCATTCCAGCCGATATGAGGCAGTTTGCAGGTGGTTTCCATTCGTTTTACCCATCCGGGAATCAGGCCTAACCCTTTACAGGAGCGGACTTCATCGCTTCCATCAAACAGAAGCTGCATGCCCAGGCAAATACCCAGTATTGGCTTCTTTTTTGCCTGCGCCTGCAGTACCGCCGGGAGCCCCCGCTCTGCCAGCTTGGCATAGGCATCCGGAAATGCGCCGACTCCTGGCAGGATAACAGCATCTGCCCGTTCTAATGCAATGGGATCAGCTGTAATCTCTGTTTGCAGACCCACGTAGTGCATGGCATTGGTAACGCTTTGCAGGTTCCCCACACCGTAATCTACCACCGCAATGGTTCCTTTTTTCATTTACAGCACCCCTTTTGTAGAACGAACCTCCTCACCATCACGGCGAACAGCTTCTTTCAATGACAGCCCCAGAGATTTAAATAATCCTTCTGTTATATGGTGGGCATTGGCGCCATACAGTGCCTTTTGATGTAACGTAATCCCACCATGGGTAGCAAAAGCCCGCATAAACTCCTCCGTCAAACAAGCGTCATAGTCGCCCATCCGCTCTTGAGGCATCGGTGCGTCAAACACCAGAAACGGCCTGCTGGAAATATCCAGAGCCGTGAAGCACAATGCCTCATCCATCGGGACATAAGCACTGGCAAAACGGCGAATTCCCTTCTTGTCGCCCAGCGCCTGATGAAACGCCTGCCCCAACGCAATTCCGATATCTTCTACCGTATGGTGGCCATCTACATACAGATCGCCCTTGCCCGCCAGTTCCAGGCCAAAGCCGGCATAAAATGCAAGAGCTGTCAGCATATGATCAAAAAAACCAATTCCCGTTTCTATTTTTACCTGTCCCCCGTCCAAACAAAGAGACAGACGGATCTCCGTTTCTTTTGTTATTCGCTGTAATTCTGCTTTCCGTTCCATTCCTGTTTCCTTTCTAGTCAAATCGTACTGCAATGGCATTTGCGTGAGCAGAAAGTCCTTCCGCCTGTGCCAAAGTTAAGATGGAATCTTTCACTTTGGCCAAAGACGGTTTATCATAGGAAATCAAACTGGTACGCTTTAAAAAGCTTTCCACCGAAAGCGGAGAGAAAAACCGTGCTGTCCCCGACGTGGGAAGTACATGATCCGGTCCTGCCATATAATCTCCCAGCGGTTCAGGACTGTATGCTCCCAGGAAAATAGCACCGGCATTATGCAAAAGCGGCAGAAGTTCCTCTGGCGCTTCCGTCAAAACTTCCAAATGTTCCGGCGCAATTTCATTGGCCAGGTGGGCTGCTTCCTCCAGCGACTGACAAACGATTGCCACCCCAAAATCCCGCAGCGACGCTGCAATAATTTCTCTTCGCGGCAAATACGCCATCTGCTGCGCGATTTCCTCTGTTACTGCCTGTGCAAGGGAAGCGCTGTCTGTCAACAAAATGGCGCTGGCCATTACATCGTGCTCCGCCTGACTCAATAAATCGGCAGCCACATATTTCGGGTTGGCATTCGCGTCTGCAATCACTAAAACCTCCGATGGGCCTGCCACCATATCAATGTCCAGATCCCCGTAGGCGATCCGCTTTGCCGCCGCAACATAGGCATTGCCGGGGCCCACCAGTTTATCCACTTTGGGCAGAATTCCCGCGCCATAGGTCAGCCCTGCCACTGCCTGGACACCGCCGACCGCAAATACCCGATCCACTCCGGCCAGTTTTGCCGCTGTCAGAACGGCATCGCTGAAATGCTCCGTGGGCGGCGTCACCATAATAATCTCTTTCACACCGGCTACTTTTGCCGGTACCGCGTTCATTAAAACGGAAGACGGATATGCAGCCCGCCCGCCGGGGACGTAAATTCCCACACGGGTCAGTCCTCGTACCAAACAGCCAACCAATCCGCCATCCGGAGAATTCCAAGTCTGCGTTTTCTGCAGCAAACGGGTTTGATAGTCACGAATATTGGAAACCGCCCGCTCCAGCGCATGATACAACTCTTTGGGACAGCGGGAAACAGCGGCCTCCCATTCTTCTGCCGCAATTTCCCGCGGTGCAGCACCGTCAAATTGCAGTGCATACGCTTCTACCGCCTGAAATCCGTTTTTTCGAACGGAATCCATGATTTCCGCAGCGGCTGCCTGAATCCGTGCTCCGGTTTCCGCCGTTCTGTTTCGAATAGCCGTCAGCGCCTCCTGCTCTGCCAGCCCATCTGCTTTTACGATCTGAAGCATGATTTTTCCTTTCCTAAGCGGATGCTTGTGGGGTTCCTTGAATCACAGTTCTGCACCGCTCCACAAAATCCAGAATTTCCGTCGGGTACAACTTCATCGCCGGCGTATTGACAATCAATCGTGCGCTGATCTGCGCCACATCTTCAATAGGGATCAGCCCATTGGCCCGCAATGTATCCCCTGTTTCTACCAAGTCCACAATCGCATCGGCCAAGCCCAAAATAGGAGCCAGTTCCACCGAGCCCTCAATTCGGATGACCGAAACGTCCATTCCTTTTTTTTCGAAAAATTCACGGGTTACGTTCGGATATTTGGAGGCAATTCGCCTCGTCTTATACGTACCGTAAAAATCGCTTCCTTCCTGTACCGCCAGAGCAAATCGACACTTCCCGATGCCCAGGTCCAGCACTTCATAAAAGGAACGGCCCAGCTCCAAAATACTGTCTTTTCCTACGATCCCCATATGACAAACACCATGCTCCACATACGTGATGACATCCGGTCCTTTTGCCAGAACAATATCCAAGGGATAATTCGGGATGCTGTGGATCAATCGACGTCCCGGGTTGTAAAGCGGTTCACAATCCAGTCCCATCTTTTCAAACAATTTCATCGTCTCGTCTTTCAGACGGCCTTTTGTCAGTGCAATACGCAGTCGGCTCATATATTCAACACCCGCGCTTTCCCGGTTTCTAAAATAATAATCTGGTTCATTTTCTTTTCCTTCGCCAATGCAATGGTCTCTTCCAATGTCTCACAAGGAGATAACTCACAAGCGCCCTGGCTGCTTTCTATGCAGGACAGCGCTTCCCGCAAGCGGTCCGCCTCATAATGGACCAATTGGGTGGCTTTCGGCAATTCCACCGGCGGCAGCGTTTGCGCCACACCATCCACATCGATGGCAAATCCTGTAGCAGGGGCGTTGCGCCCAAAGTCCCGCAGCAGCGTATCATACCGTCCGCCGGACAAAACGGCACTGCCGGCACCTTCCACATAACCGCGAAATACAACACCTGTGTAATAATCCAGCTGGGGAGCCAAACCCAGGTCAAATTGAATTCTTCCGCCGCAGCCGGCCTGCTCCAAACGCTGATAGAGAGATTTCAAATAACGTATTTCTTCTGCGCCTGCCTCTCCTGAAAGTGCCTCTGCTTCCTCCAGCACTTCCGGTCCGCCAAATAGATAGGCCAGCCGGCACAGCACCGGATAACCGGATGCATTCTGGTAGGGCAGCAACAAGTCATCCAGCGCAGCAAAATTCTTTTGCTCCAGATAGCTGCGCATCTGCTCTACTGTTTCCTGGGGCGCTCCTAAATCTTTTGTTAATGCGCGAAACAATCCTGCATGCCCGATTTCAATATGAAAAATGGATAAACCGCAGGCAGCCAGCGCATCCACTGCCATAGAGAGCATTTCTGCATCCGCCTTCTCACCGGACGCGCCGATCAACTCCACACCGCACTGGGCAATCTCATGGCTGTTGCCCAAATGGGCTGTTCCAGAACGAAAAATAGTCTGATTATAATACAGCCTTTGAGGCAGCGGCTCGTTTTGCAGTTTGGTTGCCGCCACACGCGCAATGGGCGCAGTACAGTCTGGCCGCATGACCAGAATTTTCCCGCTTCGATCGATAGATTTCAGCATACTCTCTTGGGGAAGCGGATTGCCGGACTGGATAAACAAATCGTAATATTCCACTTCCGGCGTAATAATCTCATGATAGCCCCGTCGTTTAAATAATCCTGTCAACGCGGATTGAACCTTGCGACGTTCCCGGCATTCGCCAAACAATCGATCTCTGGTTCCCTCCGGCGTATTGACTGTATATTGCAAGAGAATTCCTCCTTATTACTTTATTGCGCTAATACATTAGCATATTATCGACTGAAAGTCAACACTCTAAAACAGCGTCATCTGGCTGGTCTCCGGCAAATCGTCCAACACGCCTAACGCCTTCATTTGTTCTACATGTCCTTTTGTCACTTTTGCACACGCGCTGGAAAACTCTTCAATGGAGATAAATTCTTGTCCGATGCGCTTTTCCACGATATCCAGCGCCGCCGTTTCACCTAAACCGCTAATGGCAATAAAAGGGGGAATCAAACCGTTTTCCTTGATTTTGAAACATGTGGCATCGGAGCAATAAAGATCTATTGGATGGAACGTAAATCCCCGCAGATAAAACTCATAACAGACTTCCAAAGTCACTATCATGTCTTCTTCCACAGAGGAAAGATCTTTTTTTTGTTCCAGCTCGTCCAGTTTTGCCTTCACTACCTCCATGCCGCGCGTCATAACAGCGGCATCAAAAGCTTTGGCCCGGATAGAAAAATAGGCGGCATAAAACGCCAGCGGGCGATGCACTTTATACCATGCGATACGAAATGCCATCATCACATATGCCACCGCATGGGCTTTGGGAAACAGATATTGGATTTTTTGGCAGGAATCAATGTACCACTGGGGTACCTGAACCGCCTTCATCGCATCCTCCCATTCCGGCAGGACCGGTTTTCCTTTGCGAACTGCTTCCATGATTTTAAAGGCCAAACGCTCTTCCATTCCCTGTTCAATCAGGTATAACATGATATCATCCCGGCAGCCAATCACTTCATCGACTGTCGCCGTTCCATTTAAAATATAATCCCGTGCGTTTCCCAGCCAAACATCTGTTCCATGAGAAAAACCGGAAATCCGCACCAAAGTGTCAAACTGGGTTGGCATGGTGTCCAGCAGCATACCACGGACAAAGCGCGTTCCAAATTCAGGAATCGCACAGGCACCTGTTGGACCCAAAACAGGATCATTTTCAAAGCCAAGTACATCCGAAGAGGTAAACAGCCGCATGGTGTCCTTGTCATCCAATGGGATTTTTCGGGGATCTACACCGGTGAGGTCCTGAAGCATCCGAATCATTGTGGGATCATCATGTCCCAATAAGTCCAGCTTTAACAAATTGGATTCCATGGAGTGGTATTCAAAATGGGTGGTTACGATGTCCGTTCCGGTGTCATCAGCCGGGTGCTGTACCGGACAAAAATCGTAAATCTCATGGTCTCTTGGAATCACAACCAGCCCACCGGGGTGCTGTCCTGTTGTGCGCTTTACCCCAACACACCCTTTGGCAAGTCGGTTTTCCTCTGCGGCAGTGGTCTGTTTTCCTTGCTCTTCCAAATATTTTTTGACATATCCAAAAGCCGTTTTCTCCGCAATTGTCCCGATGGTCCCTGCCCGGAACACATGGTGTTCGCCAAACAATTCAAAGGTATGTCGATGCGCCTTCGCCTGATATTCTCCGGAAAAATTCAGGTCAATATCCGGTACTTTATCGCCGCCAAAGCCAAGAAACGTTTCAAATGGGATGTTGAATCCATCCTTTTCATATGGTGTCCCGCAGTTTGGACAGGTCCGATCCGGTATATCAGCTCCGCAGCGATAGGTCTCGTCTTGGGAAAATTCCGTATGACGGCATTTGGGGCAGCGATAATGCGGCGGCAATGCATTAACCTCGGTAATTCCCGCCATATAAGCCACAAGCGAGGAGCCCACCGAGCCACGGGAACCAACCAGATACCCATCCTCCAGAGATTTTTGCACCAGTTTCTGGGCTGACATATAGATCACCGCATAGTTGCAGCCGATAATGTCATGCAGCTCCGTTTCCAACCGTTCGGAAACCTCTTTGGGCAGCGGTTCGCCATACAATTCCCTGGCCTTGCCCCATACCAAAGATTTTAGCTCTTCTTCGGCCCCATCCAACTTTGGTGCAAACAATCCTGTAGGCAGCGGCTGCACTTCCTCACATAAATCTGCAATCTGATTTGGGGCATCTACTACAACCTGGTGGGCAGCTTCTGCTCCCAGATAAGAGAATTCCTGCAGCATTTCATCTGTAGTCTTGAAATACAGAGGCATCGGCTCATCTGCATCCTTAAACTTTTTTGATGCCAATAAGATGTGCCGATAAATTTCATCCTCCGGATGCAGGAAGTGAACATCTCCTGTGGCCACCACAGGCTTTCCCAGCAAAGCTCCCAGGCGGAGTATGGTTCGGTTGAAACTGCGCAGTTCTTCCTCATCTGCCGCAGTTCCGTTGCGCAGCATAAATTGATTGTTGCAGAGGGGCATAATCTCTAAAAAGTCATAGTAAGAAGCAATTTTCAGAAGCTCTTCTTCTCTTTTTCGGCTGACGACGGCTTGGAACAGCTCACTGTTTTCACAGGCAGACCCAAACAGCAGGCCCTCTCTGTTTTGATCCAGTACACTCCTTGGCATAATGGGAACCCGCTTAAAATACTCCAGATGTGCCAATGAAACCAGCTTGTATAAATTCCGTAATCCCACCTGGTTTTGAACCAAAATTGTCATATGGGTGGGGTGTCCATCCAATCTCTTTTTCCTATGTTTCGCCAAAACACCATTAATTTTTTGAATGCAGTCTGCTCCCTTTTTCTCCAGCATAGGGCACAGCGCCGCAAAAATCATTGCTGCTGTAGCGGCATCGTCTTCTGCGCGGTGATGGGCAAAGTCCGGCAAACGCAAATATCGGGCCACCACATCCAGTTTGTGCCGATTCAGGGCAGGCAGTAAATTTCGCGCTAAAGGCAGTGTATCAATCGATGTGGGAGAAAAAGGACGCCCTACTTTCCGGCAAGCTTCCTGAAGAAAGGAAATATCAAATGAGGCATTGTGTGCAATAAGCGGCCGGTTCCCTGCAAATGAAAAAAACTGCTCCAGTGCATCCGATAACTCCGGTGCGTCTTTCAACATCTCATTTGTAATTCCAGTCAGCCTGATAATTTCTGCAGAAAGAGGCCGTTTGGGATTTACAAAGGTTTGAAATCGATCCACAACCTGTCCATTCCGCAAAAGGACCGCACCGATTTCTGTAATAGCATCCTGCCCGGAAAAAAGTCCGGTGGTTTCCAGGTCAAAAGCCACAAATTCTCCAGACAGCATGTTGTCCTGTGTACCGTGAACAGCGCGAATGCTCTCCACATCGTTCAGATAATATGCCTCGATGCCATACAGCAATTTAATTCCACTGCTTTTTGCTGCTTTTGCGGCATCTGGAAAAGCCTGTACAATCCCATGGTCTGTAATCGCAATGGCTTTGTGCCCCCATGCGGCAGCCTGGGAGATAGCGGCTTTGACATCTGTTAATCCGTCCATTGTAGAAAATTTGGTATGCAGGTGCAGCTCCACCCGCTTTTTTTCCGCCGTATCCTCCCGTCCAGGCGCTTCTGTTTCCATGATGTGAAGCGGCTCCAGAATCATATCATTCTCAAAGCGATTGATACTCAGCCGCCCCTGCAGCAGCAAATACTGCCCGTTTTTAATGGCAGATACCAGTGGCTTTGCCTCTTCTTCCATAGAAAATTTTGAAACACGAATCGAACCTGTGTAGTCTGTCACATCAAAGGAAATCACCCAGGCGCCGCGCTTCTTCAGTTCCCGATGCTGAACTGAAAAAACCTTTCCTTTTATGGTTACGGTGTTCATGTCCAGGTTGAGCGTTCCAATGGGAATCGGCGCTTTTCGAATGGTTTTCCCAAAAATCACCTTTCGCTTCTGCTTTTTCTTCGCCTCAGACCGTTTAATCATCTGTGCGCTCTCCCGTAACTGCTCTTCTCGAAACGCCTCCCGCTTTCGCAGCATTTCCTCTTTGCTTTCCTCGGGCTGAATGGAACGCAGCCGAAGTGTGCAGGTGGGGTCTTCCTGCTGCAACGTCTGCAGGACAGCATCGCAATAGGGCGCCAACAGCTCCGCACCGGGATTCTCCAGGAACAAAGTCATCCCCTGTGATGTTTCTTCCAGTCTTGCCTTTTGAAACAAGCCCGCTGCCGGTGGAAACTGCGCAGCAAACAGGGATTGAATTTGATCTACTTTTTGTTCTGCGGCGGAAACGATGGGAGCCCGTAAAGAAACCCGCTCCATTTGGTACCATCTTTGGATGGCGTCCTCTGCTTCTTTCTGTGCCTCTTCCGGCACCGTTTGATCCAGTTGAATCTCAATGCTTCGCTCTGCTTTTTTGATGACGACAGAACGGATGAAAACAGATGAAAAAATCTGTCGCGTCTCTTCCTCCAAAGGACAATTAGAAAACAGCACAGAAAATGGCTGCATCCCACGCTGCATCTCCATATCGCTCTCCTTACAATGTATCAATTAAAGCCATCAGTTCATCCACAAGGGCATGTTGGGGCACTGTTTTCACCGGCTTCCCCTTGCAAAACAACATCCCCACATCGGCTCCGCCGGCAATCCCCACATCGGCAGCTGATGCTTCACCAGGCCCGTTCACTACACAGCCCATGACCGCAACGGTAATCTCTTTATGACAGGTTTCCAATCGATGCTCCACTTCTTTTGCAAGAGCAATTAAGTCGATCTGTGTTCTTCCACAGGTAGGACAGGAAATCAACTCCGGCCCCGATTCTCGACAGCCTGCCACCTGCAAAATCCGCTTTGCCGCATAAACTTCTTCTACGGGATCTGCTGTGAGGGACACCCGGATGGTGTCTCCGATTCCAAGGCACAGCAGACCGCCAATCCCCATAGCTGATTTGATCACTCCCATTTGAGGCGTTCCGCTCTCTGTCACTCCAATATGCAGGGGATAATCCGTCTGCTCATGCAGCAGGCGGCAGGCGGCAATAGTTAGCGGAACGCTTGTGGTTTTCACAGAAATACAAATTTCTTCAAAATCCCATTTGCGCAGCTGATGCACTTCTTTCATTGCACTTTCCACCAATGCTTCCGCCGTCACTCCGCCATATCGTTCCAGCAGGTCCTGTTCCAGAGAACCGCCGTTGACTCCAATCCGTATGGGAATGTTCTGTTGTTTACACACTTCTACCACAGCTTTCACCCGCTCTTCACCGCCGATGTTGCCGGGATTGATTCGGATTTTATCAGCGCCGGCTTTTGCCGCCGCAATGGCAAGCCGCCAGTCAAAATGGATATCTGCCACAAGGGGAATGTGAATCTGCTGTTTGATCTGGTGGATGGCTTCCGCCGCTTGTTCATTGGGCACCGCCACCCGGATAATTTCACACCCCGCCTGTTCCAGACGGTGAATCTGTGCAACAGTAGCTGCCACGTCTTCTGTTTTTGTATTGCACATCGATTGAATAGAAATGGGGGCGCCCCCGCCAATGGGAACGCCTCCAACCAAAATTTGCTTGGTCAAGATAAATCACCTCTTTTGTTTTGCCCTATCGAACGACAATTTTAGAGATGTCGTTAAATGCCACAATCACCATAAGTGCCAACAGGCAGATCAAACCGGCAAAGTGAATATATCCTTCATATTTAGGGTCTACTTTTTTCTTCGTAATCAAAGTAATTAATCCGCCGATCAGCAGGAAGAAAATCCGCCCGCCGTCCAATGCCGGAATTGGGAGCAGATTCATGACCGCCAAATTGATGGCAATCAAAGCAGCCAAATAGAAAATATTCATCATTGCATCCCGCGTGGAGGCTGCCTGCTCTCCTACTTGGGTAATCGTATCCACAATTCCAATGGGCCCCGACATATCTCTCATGCTTGCATGGCCGGAAATCAGGTCGCTCAAACTCAGCCGCACCAAACGGACAAAGTCCACCGATTGGAACCACGCCTCCCGCAAACGCAGGCCAATAGTTGCCGGTTCTGCCGAAAAGTTTATCCCATACCGAACGGTCTTTTGTCCGTTATCTGTATATTCTTTCAGCCGCAACGGAAAATCTTCTAACGTCAGCTTTTTCCCATTTCGATTAATGACCAGATCCATGGTTTCGCCATTGGAGCGGGAGAAAAAGATGGAGACGTCTCCGTAGGTGTAAATTTTTTCACCATCTACGGATATGATCCGATCCCCTACCTGCAGACCATCCTCTCCTGACAGGGCAAACTCGTCAGCAAAGCCGGAAATCACCGGGGTAAGAATCGCCTGGCTCTGGGTAAACAACAGCAGAATGATAATAAACCCCGTAAGGAAGTTCATACCGGAACCGGCCACCAAAATGATCAGCCGCTTCCAGATGGGTTGGGCGGTAAACGCCCTGGGATTCTCTGTCTCTTCGTCTTCCCCCTCCATGGAGCAAAATCCTCCAATCGGGAACAGGCGCAGAGAATATTGGGTCTCCTTCCCCTTCCTTTTCCAAAGCACGGGTCCCATGCCAATGGCAAACTCATTGACCTGAACGCCTGTCAGTTTGGCTGTGATGAAGTGCCCCAGCTCATGAAGCGCTACCAACACGCCAAAAATTAAAATTGCAACGATAATATAAACGAAAGTCAATCTGTCACCTCTCTGTTTTACCCGCGGTCTCAAGCAGGAACACTATGTCCGGCATGATTCTTCTGCTGCAATCCGGCAAGCCGTTTTTCGAGCCAGATCATCTGCTTTGAGAATGGCTTCCAGTGTATCTGCCGGCTGGCTTGGAATCTCTTCCATGGTTTTTTGCACAATTTTTTCCACATCTAAAAAGCTGCAGGCTTCGTTGAGGAAACATGCCACCGCCACCTCATTGGCAGCGTTTAAAACAGCACATGCCGTTCCCTCCTGCCCAGCCGCCTCACAGGCCAGCCGCAGGCAGCCGAAGGTATCAAAATCCGGTTTTGTAAACGTCATGGAAAGCCCGTCTGCAAAATTTAACTGCTGAACCGGAGACGGAAGCCTGGCAGGATATGTCAGTGCATATTGGATGGGCAGCCGCATATCCGGCACACCCAGCTGCGCAATGACACTGCCGTCTGCATATTCCACCATGGAATGCACAATGCTCTCTCTGTGAACTACAATGGAGATTTTTTCCGGTGGGACCTGGAATAAATGCATGGCTTCAATTAATTCCAAGCCTTTGTTCATCATGGTTGCAGAGTCTACCGTGATTTTCGCACCCATACTCCAGTTGGGATGCTGCAATGCCTGTGCCTTTGTCACTGTTTGCAGCGTTTCTCTTGTGGCACCGAAAAACGGCCCACCGGAGGCGGTCAGCAGCAGGCGCTTTACCTCGCTCTGTTTTCCTTGTCCCAACAGGCTTTGGAAAATGGCAGAGTGCTCTGAATCTACCGGTATGATTTCTGCGCCATGCCGCTTGGCAGCTTTCATTACCAGTTCCCCTGCACAAACCAGGGTTTCTTTGTTTGCCAGCGCAATTCGCCGTCCTGCTTCAATCGCGGCTAAAGTGGGGCGAAGACCCACCATTCCCACAACTGCCGTTACTACTGTATCCACTTCCGGCATCGACGCTGCTTCCACCAGACCATCCGGGCCGCCCAGCACGCGGATTCCCGTGTCTTTCAGTCGGTTTGCCAGCTGTACGACCGCCGCTTCATCGGCCACTGCCACCAAAGCAGGCAAAAACTGTCTTGCCTGTTGTTCCAGCAAGTCCACATTCCGGTTCCCTGTAATAGCGCGAACAGTCAGCCCCAAAGAGGCAGCTACATCCAGCGTCTGTTTTCCAATGGAGCCAGTAGACCCCAGCACGACAATTCTCTGTCTCAAAGCTTACACCTGTTTCTTTCAAAATAGATCAACTGTTTGTAAATTTTTTATAGGACGGCAGGCCAGACAAGCAACAAAAACTCAATCAACGGCGCGCAAAACAAAACGCTGTCGAAACGGTCCAGCACGCCACCATGCCCTGGGAGCAGTTTTCCATAATCTTTAATAGAAAATTCCCGTTTTATCAAAGAAAAGGACAAATCCCCAAACTGGGAAATGGCACTGCCAAACAAACCATAAACAATCAATGCGAGATAGTTCACCGGGCGATGACAAATCAGGCCTACCACAAGCCCATACAGGATAGCCAGTACAATTCCGGCAAGCAAACCGCCTGCAGCGCCTTCCATCGTTTTTTTAGGGCTGAGAGAAGGTGCCAATTTCCGTTCCCCGATGGCCATGCCAACAAACAGTGCCGCCGCATCGCTGCCAAAAGCGATGGCAAACGGCAGCAAAATAACGAATGCCCCGTTGCTCATACGCAAAATACGGACAAGCGAAGAGAGGAAAAAAGGCAATAAAATTGCGGCAAACAGCATAATGGCAATCTGCTCCAGCTTGATGTTTCCTTTGGAATAAATCGCCTCGCCAAACAAAAGGATGCAGAACAAAAGCAGCCCTCCCACGGCAGGTGCCAAAGCGCTGCCGAAATACGCCCAAAACGGAATGGCCGCACCAAACACCATTCCATACAGGACAAGCCGCATCTGCTTGATATACTGGGTGCTCACCAACACCTCATACACTGCAACAGCCGATAAAAGTGCCACGAGAATTGACAGTGCAATAGGCGGCAGCAAGAAAATCACTACCAGAAGCAAAGGAATGCAGACCACTGCAACCAAAATACGAGCGCGCATGTTAAACTCCTCCTATTCCGCCAAACCTGCGAGAGCGATGCTGGTAGCTCACAATCGCACGATTCAGCTCTTCTTTGTCAAAATCAGGCCAGAGAACATCTGTGAAATAATACTCCGCATAAGCGCCCTGCCAAAGCAGGAAATTGGAAATTCGAATTTCGCCGCTGGGCCGGATAATCAAATCCGGGTCCGGCACGTCTTTGGAATACAGATACTGGGAAAACAGCGTTTCTGTTAAAGCATCCGGCGTTGTTTCTCCCCGCTGACAAGCTTCCGCAAAAGTCTTCACACCATGCAGAATCTCGTCTCTCCCCCCATAATTCAAACACAAGTTCACCTGCAGCCCATTCACAGTTTTTGCAATTTCTTCCGTTCGGGCACACAGTTCCTTTAATCGAGGAGACAACGGTGTCAAATCTCCAAAAATGTGAAGTTTCATCTGTTCTTTTTCCATCTTTTCGATGGCTTCCAACAAATATTTTTCCAACAGCCCCATAATTGCATTTACTTCATCAGCCGGCCGTTTCCAGTTTTCCGTAGAAAAAGCGTAAACGGTAAAATATTCCAAACCAATTTCCTTGCAATACAAAGCTATTCTACGAAAGGTTTCGGCCCCCATAGCATGACCCGCTTTCCGGGGCAAGCCTCTCTTCTTTGCCCATCGGCCGTTTCCATCCATAATAAGTGCGATATGGCGGGGCAGGCGGCTGTAGTCCACCTCCCCCGCCAAAGCGCGCACCTTTTTTCTTTTTAAAAACATGCTCTTTCCCTTATTCTATGTGCAATTGTGCAGCTGTTTACACTGCCATTAATTCTTGTTCTTTCTTTGCGGTCAGGGAATCGATTTCTTTGCAGAATTTATCTGTCAACTCCTGCATATCCTTTTCGCAGTCTTTCAGATCGTCTTCGGTGATTTCGGATTTTTTCTTCATTGCTTTAAACTTATCTACGGCGTCTCTGCGGATATTGCGAATGGCAACCTTCCCGTTTTCACCGTATTTCCGCACCTGCTTTGTCAGCTCTTTTCTCCGCTCTTCTGTCAGTTGTGGAAAGCTGAGGCGGATTACCTTCCCGTCATTTTGAGGGTTAATTCCCAAGTCAGAAGCTAAAATTGCCTTTTCCACCTGCTTCAGAATGCTGACATCCCAAGGTTGAATCACCAATGATCTGGGATCCGGGGAAGAAATATTGCCGATCTGATGCAAGGGCGTCTGCGTGCCGTAATAATCCACTGTAATTTTATCCAGCACTGCCGGGTTGGCACGTCCAGCCCGAACAGCCGCGAAATCACTTGACACAATCTCTACGGTTTTTTTCATCTTCGTTTCGTATTCCGCATATCTTTCTTTCATTGGTAATTTCATTCCTTTCTTAGTCTTTCACAACTGTTCCGATGTTTTCTCCCATAACGACGCGGTAAATATTTTCCGGTTCTTTCAACGCAAACAGAATGACAGGGATTCGATTGTCCATTGACAAAGAAGTTGCCGTAGAGTCCATTACCTCCAAGTGCTGTGCCAGCACATCGTCGTAAGTGATACTGTCATATTTTACGGCAGTGGGATCTTTCTTGGGATCCGAACTGTAAACCCCGTCAATATTTTTCGCCAACAGAATGGCATCTGCATCAATTTCCGCTGCACGCAGTACCGCAGCAGTATCCGTAGAGAAAAACGGACTGCCTGTTCCGCATCCGAAAATGACAACTCTTCCTTTATCCAGATGACGAATTGCTCTGGAGCGGATATACGGCTCTGCAATGGAGCGCATTTCAATGGCGGTCTGCACCCGCACCGGAACACCTTGTTGTTCCAGGACATCGGCTAACGCCAGGCAGTTGATGACCGTCGCCATCATGCCCATATGATCCGCACGGTTGCGATCCATTCTCCCGCCGCCGTCTTTTACGCCGCGCCAGAAGTTGCCGCCCCCTACCACAATTCCGATTTGAACGCCTTTCTCCGCACAGCGGCGAATGACATCGCAAACCTGATTGATTACTTCAAAATCCAGTCCTCTTTTTTGATCACCCGCCAAGGCCTCGCCGCTCACTTTTAGCAAAACGCGCTTATATTTCGGTGTTTCCATTCTTTGCTCCTCTCAGCCCTCTCTGCCTCATGCGCAACGCATGAAACCGCGGAAAGCAAATCAGGCAATTTCTCTTTATTTTCGCGTTTCTATTTTAATATAATCCGACGCATTTGCATAGGGGGTAGTACAACTTTTTTTCTTTTTTTATAATCTTGTCCCAAAAATCCAACGTTTCGCTTCCTGCTTCTATAACAATCGAAGAATCTCTTTCCGCAGTCTTACGATAATTCTTTTTTCCAGTCTGGAAATATAGGATTGGGAAATTCCCATCAAATCTGCAACTTCCTTTTGGGTCATTTCTTCTTTTCCGCCCAGTCCAAAACGCAGTGCGATAATGGTTCGCTCCCGCTCGGTCAATTTTTCCAGCGCATGTTCCAACAGCGCTCGATCCACATCCGCTTCAATGGGTTTCATTACCAAATCGCTTTCTGTCCCGAGAACATCCGAAAGCAGCAGTTCGTTTCCATCCCAGTCTGTGTTAAGCGGTTCGTCGAAGGAAACTTCGCTCTTCAAGCCGGAAGTTTTTCGTAAATACATTAAAATTTCATTTTCAATGCACCGGGAAGCATAAGTTGCCAATTTGATATTCTTAGCCGGCTTATATGTATTGATGGCTTTTATCAGACCAATGGCACCAATCGAAATCAAGTCTTCGATATGAACCCCCGTATTTTCAAACCGCCGGGCAATATATACCACCAGGCGCAGATTGCGCTCGATTAAGCTGGATTTAACGCTTTCATCCCCTTCTGACAGCTTTGCAATCAATGCCTTTTCTTCCTCTTTGCTCAAAGGCGGCGGAAGTGTATCGCTTCCGCCGATATACATAATCTTTCCGGGAAGAAACAGCCCCAGCCGCTCCAAAAGTTTTCGCAGACGTCCCCGTACTTTACTGTTTTCAAAAGCTTGTTTTTGTTTCATGCACTGCCTCCCTTTTTTTCCGCCTTTTCGAACCAAAAGCCACGCTGTCTTGATAATCTTCTAAGTTCCCCACCAGCGCTGCATACCCCCCGCCATCGGAAACGGATGTGGGAGAAAACGCAATTAAAATGTCATGGTAACGTTTCCCATTTAAGAAAACAGCATCTGTTCGCAGCGTCAAAAGAAGTCCGCTGGAAACACCCACTGCCCGGTATGGAATGAGAAAAAACCGATGGTCTCCCAACTCGCTCAAATGTTCCAGCGCAAGCGGTGCATCCTGTATCATTTCCGCTGTCAAAATTGCCTTTTGCTCCTCTGTCAGCAGCGCAGTCGCCGCTTCCAGCTCTGCCACAATCACTGGTGCATTGGTAATGGGGTCTGTCAA
>JAFOJR010000203.1 GCA_017420125.1 Oscillospiraceae bacterium
ACTCCCAAATTTTTTGGGCATCATCTTCAAATTCCTGCAGCAGATAGGAAACCATGTCTTCCGATTGTTTTTCGGTTCCCACAATCGGAGAGACCTCCGTTTCGATATTGGCCAAAATCATATGAATTGACGGGGCACTGGCGCGGAGCCGCACACCGTATTTGCCGCCTTGCCGCACGATTTCCGGTTCCTCCAACACCAATTCATTCACGTCCGGTGTTACGATGCCGTAACCGGTTTCACGGACCTGCTGCAGCGCAGATGAAATTTTGTCGTATTCCTGCTTTACATGGGAAAGTCCTGTCAAAATGGACAAAAGATCTCCATCGTTTTGGATCGAGAACCCGGATTGCTGGGACAAAGTAGTATAAAACATTGTCCGAGGCAAATCCAGCTTGGCGGATGTAACGCCGTTGCCCAAATGGATGGCGGTGACTTGCGCGCTGCTGATGCCGGCGTTAGCACGCATGGCATCAACAGCAGCTTCCACGTCTCGGATTCGGTACATATGTTCAGTTGCGGTTCGAATGGTTTCAAATAACTCTGTTTTGATCGCATGTGTACTTGGGAGAGCGTCTATCCAAGGTGGGAAGTAGAGATTCAGCTCCCTCACAGGGAATTCATATAAAACGCCCCTCAGCACATTGGTGATGTCCTCTTCCTCCATCATCTGACAGTTAATTGCCAGGCAGGTTACATCATATTGTTCCGCTAAAGACAGCTGTAAAGCCTGCGCCTGCGGGGAAGAAGGATTTTCCGTATTCAACAGCAGCAGAAACGGTTTGCCCAGTGCCTTCAACTCCTGGATAACCCGCTCCTCTGCCGCAATGTAGCTTTCCCGCGGCAGATCTGTGACAGAGCCGTCGGTGGTGATGACAAGTCCAATGGTGGAATGTTCCGCAATTACTTTACGTGTTCCTACCTCCGCTGCATCTGTCATGGGGATTTCGTAGTCAAACCATGGAGTGGAAACCATGCGCTCTTCTTCGCCCTCCAGCTGCCCCAAAGCGCCATCAGCCATATACCCCACACAATCGATTAAACGAACGGAAAATGCCGCTCCTTCGCCAAGAGAAATCTCCACAGCTTCCTCCGGCACAAATTTTGGTTCGGCGGTCATGATGGTTCGTCCAGATCCGCTCTGCGGCAGTTCATCCCGTGCTCGCTCTCTGCGGTAGTCAGTTTCAATATTTGGGATCACAAGCGTTTCCATAAACCGCTTGATAAAAGTTGATTTCCCCGTCCGCACCGGCCCAACCACACCAATATAAATATCTCCATCTGTTCGGAGCGCAATGTCCTCATAAATTCTGCTGTCTGCCACACCCAGTCCCCCTTCGATGAATTGATAATAATATCTATGGGGATAAGCCCTGGATTATGCAGGAGCTGGGGACAAACAGCAAAAATTTTTAACAAACTTTCTTTTTCTTTTGCACCAGACAGCTATATTTTCCTGTCCTTTTTCGATGAAGTGCAGGGAATCATTTTAACGGCTCCGACAGGTTTTTTGTTTTTTCAATCAGCGCAACAGCGTGAGCTGCAATGCCTTGCTCCGTTCCTGTGAACCCCATTTTTTCCTCTGTGGTTGCCTTGAGGTTCACGCGTTCAAAATCAGTTCCCAGCGCCAAGGCTATATTTTTTCGCATCGTGGGGAGATAAGATGCAAGTTTGGGGCGCTGAGCAATGATAGTGGCGTCCACATTCCCAACGCTCCATTGAGCCTCTGCCAGCTTTTCTGCTGTATGCCGCAGCAAAACCAAACTGGAAATATTTTTTAAAGAAGGGTCTGTATCGGGGAAATGCATTCCAATATCACCCAATCCAGCAGCGCCCAAAAGGGCATCCATAATGGCGTGAATCAGAACATCTGCATCAGAGTGGCCAGCCAGTCCGCGGTCGAATGGGAGGGTTTCCCCGCCCAGGACAAGAGGCCGGCCGGGAATCAGCCGATGAGCGTCATATCCATGTCCGATTCTCATACCATCAGCTCCTCTCTTTTCCAGGCGCAAATACCTTCTGCCATTGCAAGATCGGCTCTGGTTGTAATTTTTATATTTTCTGCCAAGCCATCCACCCAGGAAACCTGCATGCCCAGCTGTTCTACTGCACTGCAATCATCTGTGATCGGCCATTGTTCTTCTAACGCCTTTTGGATAGCGCCTTTAATCAACGATGCGTCAAAGACCTGTGGAGTCTGCACAGCGAGCAAAGAACTCCGGTTCAAGGTTCCGGTGAATAAATCCGAAGAAAAAGTTTTGATGGTATCATGTACCGGAACTGCCGGGGCTGCTGCGCCGCAAATTGAGGCTTTTTGGACTACGGCAGCAACAAGTTCCTTTGTAATAAACGGACGGGCGCCGTCTTGAATGGCAATGAGCTTGGCT
>JAFOJR010000204.1 GCA_017420125.1 Oscillospiraceae bacterium
GCATATTTTACTCTTGTCTTAGGGGAATTGGTTCCTAAGCGTCTGGCAATGAAATATCCGGTCAAGGTGGCGGGCATGACCTCTGGTGTGATTCGTGGTACGGCTGTTGTATTTAAACCGCTGATTTGGCTGCTTTCTGTGTCTACTAATGGAATTTTGCGTATTTTGCACATTGATCCGAACGAAGAAGGTTCTGACGTGTCGGAAGACGAAATTCGGCTGATGGTCGATATTGGCGAAGAAAAGGGTACGATTGAATCCAGTGAAAAAACAATGATTGAGAATGTATTTGCCTTCAACAATATGACGGACGAGGATGTCATGATTCATCGAACGGATATGGAAGCCATCTGGGTGGAGGAAACACCGGAAGAGATCGTGAACACCATCGAACGGACAGGCCTTTCCCGTTTCCCGGTATATGAAGAAGACGCAGACGACATAATCGGGATTTTAAGCACGCGACAATATTTGCTCAATGCTCACCGCGGCACGCCGAAGCCTTTGCGGAAGATTTTGCGCCCTGCTTATTTTGTGCCTGAGTCGGTGCGAACTGACATTCTATTCCATGATATGCAGATGAAAAAAGTACATATGGCCATTGTAGTGGATGAATATGGAGGCACCAGCGGACTGGTTACTATGGAAGATCTGTTGGAAGAGATTGTTGGCAACATTTACGATGAGTTTGATCCGCAAGATGAACAGGAAATCACAAAGATTGAAGAAAATTTGTGGCGGATTGCGGGCAGTACGGAATTGGAAAACATTGCAGAGGCGTTGGATATTTCCCTTCCCTTGGAGGAAGAATATGATACGTTGGGTGGTCTGGTCTTTACACAGCTTGCCATGATTCCGGAAGATGGAACGCAGCTTACGGTAGATGTTTGTGGCCTGCATATTCAAGTGAAGGAAATCGCCGAGCGAAGAGTAGAATGGGCGTTGGTATCTAAACTATCGAAACCAGCCAGGGAGGAAGAAAAGGAAAAATGAACAAAGGCTGTGTAATGCGCAAAACGAAAGTAATTTGTACCCTTGGGCCTGCTGTTTCTAATGAAGAGGCAATCCGCAACCTGATTTTGGGTGGAATGGATGCTGCACGCTTCAATTTTTCGCATGGAACGCACGCGGAACATCTGGAACGATTCCAGATGTTCCGTCATATTCGGGACGAATTGGGACTTCCTATTGCTGCAATTCTGGACACCAAAGGCCCGGAAGTGCGCATAAAAACCTTTGCTGCCGGAAAAGTGGAATTGAAGGAAGGTGCAGCTTTTACACTGACAACAGATGAAGTGGCAGGAGATGAAACCAGAGTTTCTGTCACATATCAGAATTTACCCCGGGAACTGTTGCCAGGCTGCCGGATCCTATTGGATGACGGACTGCTTGAATTAGCAGTGACTGAAATCACCGGACAGGATATTCTTTGCACAGTAAAAACCGGTGGAGTGCTTTCCAACAATAAAAGCATCAATATTCCGGAAGTCAATATTTTGCTTCCTTCACTGACAGATCGGGACAAAGAAGACCTGGCCTTTGGCGTGGCACACGAGTTCGATTTTGTTGCAGCATCTTTTGTTCGCAGCAAGAAGGATATTGAAGCAATTCGAGATGAGTTAAAGCGGCTCGGCGGAGACAGGATTCAGATTATTGCCAAAATTGAGAATCGTGAAGGGGTACGCAACCTGGATGAAATCATTGAAGCCGCTGACGGAATTATGGTGGCAAGAGGTGACTTGGGGGTGGAAATCCCTATGCAGGAGGTACCGGCGCTGCAAAAGCAAATGATTCAAAAAAGTGTCATTCAAGGCAAGTTGGTGATTACAGCCACGCAGATGCTGGATTCTATGATTCGAAATCCAAGGCCTACACGAGCAGAGGTGTCCGATGTAGCCAACGCAGTTTTTGACGGCACGAGCTGCGTGATGCTGTCTGGTGAAACGGCATCGGGGAAGTATCCCCAGGAAAGTTTGCGCCAAATGGTAGATATTGTCTTGGCAGCAGAGAGTGCCATTGACTATTGGAAGCAATTTCGGGAAACGGCATTTTCTTTGGATGGATCGATTACCAATGCAATGAGCCATACTGGATGTTTGGCCGCCATGGATTTGAATGCAACTGCAATCACTGTGGCAACAAATACAGGGCGAACGGCTCGCATGGTGGCGCGGTTTCAACCTGCTTGTCCGATTGCGGCTATTACTATGACAGAACAGGTGCGACGTCAGTTAAATCTAACCTGGGGTGTTTCGCCTTATTTGTCCGGACAGGTGGATTCCACTGACCGGATTTTCAGCTTGTGCAGAGAGTGTGCTCAAAAAGAAGGATTAGTTCAAGCAGGCGATGTTATGGTGATTGTTGCCGGCGTCCCCATCGGACAAACTGGGGCAACCAACTTAATTAAGGTTCAAGTGGTATAAAAGGCAGCGTATGGTTCACCCGGGCTGCCAGGCTGTCCATTGCCAAGATAGTGGGGGCAGCCTTAAAAAAGAAAAGGTTCAACAGGAGGAGCATATGAGCCGCGCAGATCAAATTTTTATACAAAACTGCCAAGAGATTTTAGAACATGGTGTTTGGGATACAGAATATCCAGTACGTCCGCGCTGGGAAGATGGTACACCTGCTCATACAGTGAAACGGTTTGGGATTATCAATCGTTATTCTCTGCAGCAAGAATTCCCGATTTTAACTCTGCGCCGCACTTATTGGAAAAGCGCCGTGGATGAATTGCTTTGGATCTGGCAAAAAAAGTCAAATAATGTGAGCGAGTTAAGGGGAAACATTTGGGACGCCTGGGCAGATGAATCAGGCTCCATTGGAAAAGCATACGGATACCAGTTGGGAATTCCGTATGAATATCCTGAGGGTGTGTTTGACCAAGTGGATCGCGTGCTGTATGAATTAAAAAACAACCCGAACAGCCGCAGGATCATGACCAATATGTATAATTTTGACGATTTAAACGAAATGGCGCTGTACCCTTGTGCGTACAGCATGACATTTAATGTCAGCGGCCATACGCTGAATGCGATTTTAAACCAGCGCTCTCAAGATATGTTGACAGCAAACAATTGGAATGTAGTGCAGTATGCTGTACTGATGCATATGATGGCACAGGTCAGCGGCTTACAGGTGGGTGAACTGGTTCACGTTATTGCAGATGCACATATTTATGACCGACATATTCCCATTGTGGAAAAGCTTTTAAAACGGGAGCCTTTGCCTGCACCGCGGTTTTCTATTGACCCGAATGTTACGGATTTTTATCAGTTTACGCGCGATAGCTTTCAGGTGGAAGGATATCAGTACCATCCGCTGGAAGACCAGATTCCTGTTGCAGTATAGCGAAATCCAGCGCTGAGGAGGAAATATTATGAATGCTATTGTAGCGGTAAATGAATCTTGGGGTATTGGAAAAGACGATGCGCTTTTGGTTCACCTCTCACCGGATTTAAAGCGGTTTCGTCAGTTGACAACAGGCGGAACGGTGATTGTAGGGCGAAAAACGCTGAAAACTTTTCCAGGAGGAAAACCGCTTCCCAAACGGGAGAATATTGTTTTATCCCGTAGAAGCGACCTTGTAATTCCGGGTGCCGTCATTTGCGGCAGTGTGGAAGAGGCATGTGCTGCCATTGCAGGGAAAAACCCGGAAACGGTATTTGTAATTGGCGGGGCTTCGGTATACAAAGCATTTTTGCCATTGTGCAATCAGGTATTTGTCACCCAGTTTCGAGGTGGGGAACAGGCAGATAGTTTTTTCCCAAATTTGGACGAGGATCCCTGTTGGAAGGCGGCGGAAACAGGTCCATGGCAGGAATTTGAGGGCATCCCGTTTCGATATGTTTTGTATCAGCGGATTTCCGCCGATATGTAAATGCCGCGTGAAAGCAAAAATGCACGGTAACCACAAACGGAGAAAACACCCGGAGAAATCGCATGATGCGATTCCTCCGGGTGTTTCTATGTTAGGTGCAGCCAGCCGACTTGTACTTTAGAAAAACCTTTGGGGAAGAGGGAAAAAGAGATTATGGCAAATAGGAGATGGGATTTACAGCTGTTCCGTTAACTCGAATTTCAAAATGCAGGTGCTTGCCCGTGGCGCGTCCGGTAGCACCTACATGGGCGATTTCTTGGCCTTTGGCAACAGCAGTGCCGGGAGAAACAAGAATTTTGCTGCAATGAGCATAATACGTTTGGAGACCATTTCCGTGGTCCAGAATCACCAAATTTCCATAGCTGCCTTTGTATCCCGTGTATGTGACTGTACCGCCATCGGCAGCGCGAATAGGAGAGCCTCCCTGCTTTGCAATGTCAATACCAGAATGAAAACCAGAAGATCCAAAAATAAAACGACGCCCAAAGGGAGAAGTGATAGTGCCGGTGACAGGCCAGGAAAAGGAACCTGCAGGTGCTGTTTTAGGACGCTCTTTGGTGCCCAGTGCAACGACTTCTGCAACAGGTTCTTTTATAACCTGCTCGCTGATTACCATGCTGGATAAGAGCTGATGATTTTTCAGTGTTTGTATTTCTGTTACCTGCCTTTTGCCTGCGATACCTGCTGTTTTGATTTTTTGTGTTCCTTCATACAAGGATGCGTCTGGGATGGTTTTCGTTGTGAATGGGATTTCCTCCGTATGTGTTGCTGTTTTTTACATAAACAGATAAAAGTGGAGGCGCCTCATTCAGCAGAATGGTCCGGGGTTTGGCTATTGTTTCTCCTATCAAATCAGGATTGAGTTTACATAGAATTTCCAGGGGAACGTCGATTGCATTTGAGATAGACTGCAGCGTGTCACCGGGCTGTGCTGCATATATTTGATTGTTTTCTGTTTTCCCCTGCAAAGCAGAGAGAATTTGGCTGCCTGTTTTTTCCATGCTTTTATGAACATATTCCTGGTGGATGGAAACGGCATTTGCAAATTGAACTGACTGGACATTTTCACCTTGATAAGTGTGCAGAATTTTCTGGAGCGACTGCAACAAAATAAATTGACTGGGGGATGCGCCGACGGGCGTTCCGTCAACGCGCAGCACGTAAAGAAGCCGGATTTCATCAACAGAATTTAGCAGGGCATTTTGCAAAGCAGCGGAGGAAGAATACTGATTTCCATAAGTATAAACCAGCCGATATGATACTTCTGTGCTTGGGAAATGATATTTCCGGCCTAAAAGTTGAGAAGCGGTTGCTTCTGCTTCTGACAAAGCCGGCGCAAGATCCTCTTTTTGGGCCACCATCCCCAAAGGATTCCCGTTTAGCAAAACTTGATAAGTGGGATAATACTTGGCAGAAAAGATGATCATACAGGAAGCCAGAAGAAGGGAAAACAGCCAAAAACCCCGATACAAATGCAACCAGGAAAAGGCGGCGCGTATCCGATTTTGGGGGAAAGTACCGGGTAAGGCAGGCGTGTCTGCCGTAAGGGAAGGAGAAAATATAGAGAGATTGATTTGTTCAGCCATAAAAATAAGTACCTCCTCTGTAAAAATGATTTATTTTGTCGAACCCGATAGAAAATGACAAAATAGAATCGAAAAGTTACAAAATATAAAATTATAGTTATAAATAGTTACAAAAAAGGATACAGGAAAACAGTGGAAACGTCAAGTCCTATTCTGAATAAATAAGAGAAAATCGTTCGACAAAAGTGGTTATTTATGGATAATTTCCTAACTTTTTCGTCTAAAAAAGAAAACAGAAAAGAAAAGAATGCCGCAAACTGCCGATAATTTTTTATATGATGGACCAAACTATTTTTACGGAAAGGAGCGCGGTGCACGTGAAAATCAAACGTTTGGGCAGACAGACAGTTTCTCTCCCATTTTGCCCTGCCATTATAAGCTGTGCCAACGTGGTAGGGGCAAAGGAAGGAGCAGGGCCGCTGAAGAAATATTTTGACTGTGTGAATGAAGATTCTTTATTTGGGCAGAAGACATGGGAAAAAGCAGAAAGTCAAATGCAAAAACTGGCGCTGCAAGCAGCAATGGAGAAAGCAGGAATAGCAACGTCTGCGCTGTCCTACATTTTGCAGGGGATTTATTAAATCAATGCATCGGCTCTTCTTTTGCACTTCGAGAGTCAGAGATCCCGTTCTTTGGTCTGTACGGGGCCTGCTCCACTATGGCAGAAGCACTGGCATTGGCGGCGATGATGATTGATGGCGGATTTGCCAATTGGACAGCAGCTATGGCTTCTTCGCATTTTTGTACAGCAGAACGGCAATATCGAAATCCATTGGAATATGGAGCACAGCGCACTCCAACCGCTCAGTGGACAGCTACAGCGGCGGGTGCTGTTGTACTGTCGAGTCAGGGAAACGGCCCATATGTGACCCATGTGACCACTGGAAAAATTGTGGATTGGGGTGTGACAGATGCTAATAATATGGGTGCTGCCATGGCTCCGGCAGCATATCATACCTTGATGTCCCATTTTGAGGATACGGGTCGGAAACCATCTTTTTATGACGTTATTGTAACTGGTGATCTGGGGATGTTGGGAAAAGAGATTTTGATCGATTTATCTGCAAAAGACGGCGTAAGTCTTGCAGAGCGGTACGAAGACTGCGGGGTTCTGTTGTATGACAGCCAGCGGCAGGATGTGCATTGTGGCGGCTCAGGCTGTGGATGTTCTGCCGCAGTGCTTACCGGCTATCTAATTCAAGAGATGCGGGCCGGTCGAATAAAGAAGCTGCTGTTTGCCGGAACAGGGGCATTGCTTTCGCCGACCTCAGTGCAACAGGGAGAAAGCATTCCCGGAATTTGCCATGCAGTTGCCCTCAGCACAGAGCGGGAGGATGGATAATGGGTAATTGGCTGAACTATATCAACGCATTTCTTTGCGGCGGTGTTTTGTGTGCCATCGGACAAATTCTGATCGACAAAACAAAACTGACCCCGGCACGTATTTTGGTAATTTATGTGGTGTCAGGTGTGTTCCTGGGCGGCCTGGGGCTGTATTCGCATATAGAAGAATGGGGCGGAGCAGGTGCAACAGTTCCGCTTACCGGGTTTGGATATTTATTGACAGCTGGTGTAAAGGAAGCAGTTGTCCAACATGGAATCTGGGGCGCATTGACAGGCGGAGTTACCGCGGCGGCAGCCGGTATCACAGCGGCTGTTGTATTTGGCTTCCTGGTGGCGTTGTTTTTTCACTCAAGTGACAAAAAATAATGCATTTCACAATGCTTCTCTCTTTCTTTTTCCGGTGAGTTATGGCATACTAAAAGAAAAAATCTTAATGCTGCAAGGGAACACAAGACTACATTTTCATTGTGGCAATTTGCAGAAAAAGGAGAGACCATATGCTGAGTTGGGAAGAGTTAGAGCAGCGCTGTATGGAATGCCAAAGCTGCATATTGTATGAAAAGCGGACGAATATGGTGTTTGGCGTGGGGAATCGTCAATCAAAGGTTTTATTCGTTGGAGAGGGGCCCGGAGAGCAGGAAGATTTGCAGGGCGAGCCATTCGTGGGAAGAGCAGGAAAACTTTTGGATGATATGCTGGCCCTGATTCATTTAAATCGGAAGAACGTGTATATTGCCAATATTGTAAAATGCAGGCCGCCGCAAAATCGGGATCCAAGAACAGAGGAACAGGAAGCCTGTATGCCCTGGTTGGAAAATCAGATTGCGCTGCTTGCTCCCAAAATTATTGTTTGTTTGGGC
>JAFOJR010000205.1 GCA_017420125.1 Oscillospiraceae bacterium
TCAGAATCACCTGATTTCCACACTGGGATTTTCTGAAAAAGAAGCGGGGGAAATCATTGCTTCAGCCAAGCCAAAATACAAAAAGATCATTGGCAGGCTGCCGGAATTTGAAAAGCGGATCGCTATAAAAAGAAAGCGAGAGGAACACAATGGTCAAAACAATATTGAAGATCGACGGGATGATGTGCGGCATGTGCGAAGCCCACGTCTGCGATGCCATTCGAAAGGCAGTCCCCGCAGCCAGGAAGGTCACGGCCTCCCGAAGCAAAAAGGAAGCCTCCTTTCTGACAGAGGAGGCCGTGGATGTGGGCAGGCTGAAAGCTGCCGTTAATGCGACAGGTTATTCGTGCCTGTCCGTGGAATCAGCCCCCTGTGAAAAGAAAGGTTTATTCAGACGAAAATGAAGACCGTTATGGGGGGACTTCTGATTCCCTTTATCGGCACAGCGTCCGGTGCCGCCTGTGTATTCTTCCTCAAAAAGGACCTGAAGGGCGGCGCGCTGCGGGCCCTCACCGGCTTTGCGGCGGGGGTGATGGTGGCGGCGTCCATCTGGAGCCTGATCGTTCCGGCGATTGCGCAGTCGGCGGAGCGCGGAAGCTGGGCCTTTCTTCCAGCCTTTATCGGTTTCTGGCTGGGGATTCTGTTTCTGCTCCTGCTGGATCACATCATCCCGCATCTGCACAGGCGCATGGATCAGGCAGATCAGACGGAAGGCCCCAAAAGCAGTCTGGACCGGACCGTTATGATGGTCCTTGCCGTGACGCTTCACAACATTCCGGAAGGAATGGCGATAGGCGTGGTCTATGCCGGGCTTATATCCGGCTCGGCCGACATCACGGCAGGCGGAGCGCTTGCTCTGGCACTTGGCATCGCAATCCAGAATTTCCCGGAAGGCGCAATCATCTCCATGCCGCTCTTCGCGGAAGGGAAAAGCAAGCCGAAGTCCTTCTGGCTGGGCGTCTTGTCCGGCGCGGTGGAGCCGGTCTTTGGCGGGTTGACCGTCTTGATTACGCGTCTAGTGGTTCCCGCGATGCCGTATCTCTTGTCTTTTGCGGCCGGCGCCATGCTGTATGTGGTCGTGGAGGAGCTGATTCCGGAGATGTCTGCAGGCGAGCATTCCAACATCGGCGTCGTGTTCTTTGCTGTGGGATTCAGCCTGATGATGGCGCTGGATGTGGCGCTTGGATAGGGCGGTTAAACAGAGCGTTTGAACAGAGCGCTCGCATGGAAAACCACATTGAGAAATCCCTTTGGGAAACACAGCCCCCTTTCCGCTCCACATGACGGATCCCGCGCTGATACGAAAGAAAATGCGGGGAATACGCCACTTGGAAAGGTAAAAACGAAATGAAACCTGATTATAAAAACTGGATGCCGCAAGGCATGATACGCTCTGCAGTCCTGATCACGGTCATTTTCCTGCTTCTCTTTGTTGTCTTCGGACTGACAGGGATTGTTTCGGGAACAGGGAAAACGGTGCTGTTTATTCTCTTTTTGCTGGGAACGATCATCGGCCTGTGCGTTTCAGTCTGGATGATCCTTCTGCACCGCGCCTTCTCTTACGATGGCAAGCGGCAGCTGTCAAAGCAGATCATAGAAGGGATTGCGGCATATGTGAAGCTCCCCGACGGCGGCGAGGGGTTGGATGTAGGCTGCGGAAGCGGTGCGCTTGCCATCGCCTGCGCCAAACGAAATCCAAATGCTTCCTTCATGGGGATGGACCGCTGGGGCAGGGAATACGCCTCCTTCAACAAACCGCTCTGCGAAAGCAATGCCAGAGCGGAAGGGGTAAGCAACATTCGTTTTGCCCGCGGTGATGCGGCTCATCTGGACTTTCCGGATGCGCGCTTCGACGCGGTCACAAGCAATTACGTCTACCATAATATTTCCGGCGACCGGCAGGCGCTCCTTCTGGAGACACTGCGTGTGTTGAAAAAGGGCGGAACATTTGCCATTCATGACATCTTTTCCAAGTTGAAATACGGAGATATGCAGGCGTTCGTGAAAAAGCTCCGGGACCTTGGATATGAAAGCGTTCGGCTGATTGATACGACAAACGGCAAGTTCATGACAAAGCGGGAGTCCGCTTGGATGGGGTTGGCCGGATCAGCCCTGCTTGTGGGAAAGAAATGAGGGGACATATGGGACTTTTCAAAAAGGTTTTGAATCAGACACGCAAACCGGAGGGCTTCCTCGGTAAGCTGATGGTGGGCGGCATGAACGGCGGCCATGCCAGGCTTGCCGACTGGGGAATGTCACATTTGAACGGGATCACAGCCAGCAACATCGCCGAACTGGGCTGTGGCGGCGGCAGAAATGCCGGAGAACTTTTGAAATTATATCCAAAAGCAAAACTCACGGCTTTGGATTATTCGGCGCTTTCAGTGGAGAAGACAAAAGCATTCAACAAAACGATGCTCGCGGCAGGCAGATGTGAAGTTCTTCAAGGCAATGTTACGAGCCTTCCCTTTGAAACCGAGACCTTCGACTTGGCCACTGCCTTTGAAACGGTCTATTTCTGGCCGGAGCTGGAACAGTGCTTTGCGGAAGTCCGCCGCGTGCTGAAACCCGGCAGTACATTCTTAATCTGCAATGAATCCGACGGAACGGATAAAACTGCTCAAAAATATGAAAAGATCATAGACGGCATGAAGTGTTATACAGCAGAGCAGCTCACCGCAGCGCTACAGGCAGCCGGATTCTCTGAAATCAAAACAGATCACCATGCGGGAAGACCGTGGCTCACGGTTGTGGCAAGGAAATGAGATCATCCTGCTGCTGACAAAACCGGTATTGCGGCAGAAAATGGCATGACCCAAAGATCATGCCATTTCCGAAAGCGATAAAATTGTCTTGCACGCCCCGAGGCCATGCGGCTTCGGGGTTTTTGCCTCAAAACAGGTCCTTTTTCTTCAAAATCACGCCGACGATGAGAATGAGCACCAGCGAAATGACAATGGGAAGCCACCAGTAATTGGCAAACGGAAGGCCCGCCACGTTCATGCCGTAAAACCCGAATACAATATTGGGAATGGTGATCAAAATCGTCAGGCTGGTCAGAATTTTCATGATGACGTTCAAATTGTTGGAAATCACAGAGGCATATGCGTCCATCATGCCTGACAGAATGGACGAATAGATATTCGCCATTTCAATGGCCTGACGCACTTCGATGAGAACGTCTTCCAGAAGGTCCTGATCTTCTTCATACAATGTGATAATGCGGCCCCGCAGAATCTTTTCCAGCGTCACCTCATTCGCTTTCAGCGAGGTGTTGAAATAGACCAGAGATTTTTCCAGGTCCAGAAGCTGGATCAGTTCCTTGTTCCGCTGGGATTTATACAGCTGCATCTGCATATAGGTGGACAGCTTGTCAATCTGCTTTAAGCATTGGAGATACCGGCCGGACAGCCGCAGCAGCATATGGAAAATAAAGCTGGTCTTCTGGGACGTTCTGGCGTTTTTTACCAGCCCGTCCTGGAATTCCCGAATGACGGGGATTTCCTTCAGGCATACGGTGATAATATTGTCTTCCGTGACGATGATCCCCATGGGGAGCGTGTAGTACAGCAGCGCGTCTTTCTGCTCTTCCACCGGCACGTCCACGATGATCAGGGTCTGTCCGTCCTCCATGTCAATACGGGAGGTTTCCTCTTCGTCCAGCGCGGCACGAAGAAAATCTTCTTCCACGTTCAGTGCTTGGGATACGCGGGAAATTTCTTCTTCATTTGGGTAAATCAAGCTAATCCAGGACCCTTTTTCAAAGTTCTGTATTCGCGTCATTTTCCCATCGATTGTCTTATGCAGTGACAGCATTCCTGACCACGTCCCTTCGCTCTTTTATTCCCCTCGACAACATCACGGGGACGCGTTTTGCACGCGTCCCCGAAAAGTTTTGTTACGCTGATTGCTTCCTTATGATTGATTGAAAATTTTGAAGATTTCGTCGATAGAGCCGGCGTCATCCCGCAGGGAATCGCTCCGGTCTTCTCCCAGTCTGTTTGCGGCGGATGTAAAAGGATTTTCCTCATCATCTTCCTTGTCAAATCCGGTGGCGATCACCGTGACCCGCAGTTCATCCTCCAATTCATCATCAAAGGTTGCGCCGAAGATGATCAGCGCGTCCTTATGCGCGGCCTGCTGCACCAGATTGGCGGCAGTTTCCACTTCTTCCAGACCGATGTCCTTGCTGCCGGTCACGTTGACCAGTACGCCTCTTGCGCCGTTGATGGAGGTTTCCAGAAGCGGGCTGGAGATGGCCATCTTGGCGGCTTCTTCTGCTTTGTTCTTTCCTGCGCCGCGGCCAACGCCCATATGGGCCAGACCGGCATCTTTCATGATGGCAGAAACGTCTGCAAAGTCCAGATTGATGAAACCGGTATTTTTAATCAGGTCGGAAATACTCTGCACTGCCTGACGCAGCACGTCGTCCGCGATATCAAACGCATTGGCAAAGGTGATTTTCTGATCCACAGCCAGCTTCAGGCGTTCGTTGGGGATGATCACCAGAGAGTCCACCCGGGAGCGCAGTTCTTCGATGCCCTGTTCAGCCTGCTCCATTCGCCGGCGGCCTTCAAACCCAAAGGGCTTTGTCACAACGCCAACGGTGAGGATGCCCAGTTCCTTGGCCACGTCCGCCACAATGGGGGCGCCGCCTGTCCCTGTTCCGCCGCCCATGCCGGCTGTAATGAACACCATATCGGTCTGTTCCAGCGCCTTTGCAATCTGGCCGCGGTTTTCTTCTGCGGATTTCCGGCCCATTTCCGGGTCGGAGCCTGCGCCCTGACCATGGGTCAGTTTCTCGCCTATCTGAATTTTATACGTCGCGCTGGACACACCAAGCGCCTGCTTGTCTGTGTTGACTGCAATAAAATCGATGCCTTTTACGCCGGATTCCACCATGCGGTTCACGACATTATTGCCGCCGCCGCCAATACCCAGTACTTTAATGGTAACAACAGTATCCGGCCCTGTTTCTACTCCAAACGCCATTAAACTTTCCTCCTGTGTTCAACATATTGAAAAGGGTTTTTTACAACCCATGCTTTCTGCCTCCAAAAAACATATACACGTCTATTTTATGCTTAAATCTTCTTAAGGTCAATACTTCCCTGCATTTTTTCTGCAAACTTTTCGCAAACAATTCCCTTTTCGCCTGCGTTCAGCGGTTCTCCGCGGCAGTCGGGATATACCTCGGATTCTCTCCGGTGTAGTCGATTGTCCCGGTTTCATTGCTCTGCAGAGATTCCAGAACCTTCTTTAAAAAGCCTATTTTATATGTATAATCACAGTCTGTATTGATCCGAATGGTAAACCGCTGCTCATATTCCAGTTCCGCCACGCCTTCCTCCGACAGGTCGATACTCTGGAGATGGGAAACCAGGTCGTTTTCCACCAGCGCGCCAAACAGCGCTTTATAATATTCCCTCCGCGGGTCGTCCGCCTCCAGCGTCAGTTCGCTCCCCTGCACGGGAGTCAGAATGGAAAGCCCTGTCACTTCGGGATAGCTTCCCGGTGATTCCACTTTTTCCAGCAGCTTGCCCTTTTGGTCCACCACCCAGTATCCGTCCTGCCAGGAAATGACCCCGATGGGCACACATTCTTCCACGGAAATCACCAAAGCGTCGGGCAGCCTGCGCCGGATCACGATATGGTCCAGATACGGCATCGCCTCCGCAAGGCGATTGATGACAGAAAATTTGTTGATTAAAAATAAATTATCCCCTTCCGAGACGCCGGCAACTTCCAGAATCTCCTCTTCCGAATACCGCTGGGCCCCCGTCACTTCGATTCGGTTTACTTTGAAAAAGACGATGCAGCCGGCCACGATGGCAACACAGACCAGAATCAAGCAAAAGAATTTATATAAAAAGCCGAACCTGCTCTTGCGGCGTCTGCGCCGCTTCCTCTTCCATGGTTCACGCGAGTTCACTTTTATTTTTTTCTGCGCCACAGCCGCACCTCCTTTCCGAACCTTCTGACCCCTCAGCGGTCCAGTCTCCGAATCTCCGCGCCCAAACTGCGCAGGGTTTCCTCTAAATTTTCATAGCCCCGGTCAATATGATCCAAACCGGTAATCCGGGTTTCTCCTTCCGCGCCCAGACCTGCCACCACCAGCGCCGCGCCGCCGCGCAGATCCGTGGCCTGCACCGCCGCGCCATGGAGCTTTTCCACGCCGCACACCACGGCTACCCGTCCTTCGACACGAATATCCGCCCCCATGCGCATCAGCTCCGCTGCGTGCCGGTAGCGGTTTTCAAAAATATTTTCCACAAATACGGTGGTTCCCCTGCTTTTGGCCAAAGCGGCCATCATGGGCGCCTGGGCGTCTGTGGGAAACCCCGGGTAAGGCGCCGTCCGCACCGGACACACGCCCCGAAGCCCGCCGCGGCAGGACAGGGAAATCCAGTCGTTTCCGCTGCGAATACTGCAGCCGGCCTGGCTTAAGGCGGCCGCCACAGTGGAAAGCTGGCGGTAATCCACCCCCAGCAGCCTGATTTCGCCCCCGGCGGCAGCGGCGGCCGTCAAATACGTCGCCGCCACAATCCGATCTGCCATAATGGTATAGCTGCACCCATGGAGGGGCTGCCCGCCTTCAATCAGGATGGTGGAACTGCCGGCCCCTCGGACCCGGGCCCCCATGGCGCGCAGAAATCCCTGCAAATCCACAATTTCCGGCTCGCGGGCCGCGTTGTTGATCACCGTCAGTCCCCTGGCACAGCAGGCGGCCAGCATGGCATTTTCCGTCGCGCCCACGCTGGGAATGGACAAATTCAATTCCCAGCCCCGGAGCCCATGGGTCCGGCAGATTAAATTCCCGCCGGTTTCTTCAATGGACGCGCCCAATGCACCCAACGCGGACAGGTGCAGGTCAATGGGCCGGCTGCCCAGTTCGCAGCCCCCCGGAAAACTCATGTGCGCCTGCCCTGTGCGGCCTAAAATCGCCCCCAGAAAAATCACGGAGGAGCGCATTTCCCGCATCAGCCGGTCCGGGACGTCGCAGCGGTTCAGCGGACCGGAGTCCACCACCACGGTGCTCCCTTCCCGCTTCACCCGGCAGCCCAAATGTTCCAGAATTTCAATGGAGGCGTCCACATCCGTCAAATCCGGGCAATTATGTAATACACTTTCTGCTCCGCTGAGAATACTGGCGGCCAAAATGGGAAGCACACTGTTTTTGGCCCCGTGAACCGAAACCGTACCGGAGAGCCGGTTTCCGCCCAACACTCGTATTTCTTTCATACTCTTCTCCCCCGCATCTGCGTTCTTTCCTCCCCGCCAAAGGGCCGCCCCCGGCGGGAGAGGACTCAACTTACTCAACTTATCGTATGCCGTTTCAAAGCAGATGTGCAGAGACGGGGAAAGATTTGCGGCCGTTTTCCCGCTTTTACGGACGGATCAGTTCCATCATGACTTCATACATCCGTTGGGCCGCGTCCGGCACGGAAACCCCGCCGGATGCCCGGCGCATGGCCTCCAGCTCGTCCGGCCGGGACAGGAGCCGCTGTGTCGTTTCAAAGAGCGTTTGGCCGCTGCATTCCGCTTCCGGCAACAGAACGGCCGCGCCGCGCTGTTCCAGCACCCGGGCATTTTTCTCCTGATGGTTCCCCGCCACATTGGGGGAAGGGATTAAAATACACGGCTTTGCCAGCGCCGTCACCTCGCTGATGGTGGACGCGCCGGCCCGGCAGATCACAAAATCCGCGGCGGCCATCACCACCGACATATTATAAATATATTCTTTTAACTGAATATTGGGATGCTGATTTAGATCCACGTCCATGGAGCGGATCAGTTCCGGCATCCATTGATATCCGGCGCTCCCCGCGCCGTGGATATGATAAAAAGCGTCCTCCCGGCTCTCCAGGCGGATAAATTCCGCCATCTGCCGGTTCATCTCCCGGGCGCCCAGACTGCCGAAATAGGAGAGCACCAGCGGCCTGTCATCTTCCAGCCCCAGCTCTTTGCGGGCCTCCGCCCGGGTCCGGGTAAAAAAGTCGCCGCGGACCGGCGTCCCCGTGACAATCACCCGCTCCGGATGGGGATAGTTCCCCCGGCTGTCCTCAAAGCCGACCATAATCCGGTCTGCAATTTTCGCCAGCATTTTCGTGGTCAGGCCGGGCACGGCGTTGGATTCGTGAATCACCGTGGGAATCCCCTGCCGGGCCGCTTCCCGCACCACGGGATAGCTGGCATAGCCGCCGGTTCCCACCACCAGATCCGGCCGGAACTTCCGTATGATTTTTTTTGCCTGCCGCCGGGATTTGGGCAGACAGTATAAGGTTTTGATGTTATACCGAATGGCAAACCAGGAAAACGAACGCTGAAACCGCATGGCATCCACGGTTTCCAGCGGATATCCCTCCCGGGGCACCAGTTCGTTTTCCATGCCCCGCCGGGCCCCCGCAAATAAAATATTGGCTTCCGGATGCCGCTCCTTCAGCAGCCGCGCCGCGGCAATGGCAGGGTTAATATGGCCCGCCGTCCCGCCGCAGGTAAACAAGACATTCAAACAATCACCGCCTGCAAATCAAATCGCTGTACTGCCTCCAAACACTCAGCCGGAGCGTGGCGCCGGAATCTGCCTGGAGACAGACAGGACAATTCCGATTTCAAAAAGCTGCAGAAACAGCGCCGTGCCGCCATAGCTGAAGAACGGCAGGGAAATCCCCGTTGCCGGCAAAAAGTTTGTCACAACGCAGATGTTCAAAAAGACCTGGGCGGCCAGCAGCGTGGTCACGCCCACAATCAGAAGAGAACCAAACCGGTCCCGGGCGTGGATGGCAAGCCAGTAGCCCCGCAGGACCAGCAATGCAAACAGAATCAAGACTATGGCGCCGCCCACATATCCCAGTTCTTCGCAGACCACGGCGAAAATAAAGTCGTTGTGCTCTTCCGGAAGATAGAGGAATTTTTGGCGGCTCTTGCCCAGACCCAGCCCCAAAAACCCGCCGGAGCCGATGGCATACAGGGACTGAATCGTCTGATACCCCTTGCCCTGGGGGTCGCTCCACGGGTTCAGCCAATGCTGGAGCCGGCTGGTCATATATGAGGTCTGGGTAATAATAAACAGCAGGATCGCGGCCATGCCGCCGCCCCCCAGCAGGACCCATTTCAGCTTCAGCCCGCCCACAAACAAAAGGGTGATGCCGGCAATCAAGATCAAAATGGTGCCGGACATATGGGGTTCAAAATACATCAGGATCACAATCAGCGCCAAAATCACGGCAAACGGAACCAGATTCCGCCATTCCGTTATTTTTTCCTTCATCTTGGAAATGCGGGCGGAAAAGTACAAAATGACGCCCAGCTTTGCCAGCTCCGACGGCTGGAAATTGGTAATCCCCAAATTCAGCCACCGCCGCGCGCCGTTGATCCGCATGCTGAATCCCGGAATGGGAAGCAGGACCACCACCAGAAAGAAGATCGCGGCGCCCAGCACAATCACAGACAGCCCCCGGAAGGACTGGTAGTCAATTTTGGAAACCACAAACATAACCGCCACGCCGGCCACGGCAAAGATGGCCTGCTTGATGAAATACGTCATCGCATTTCCCGATTCATAATAAGAGGAAGCAGAACTGGCAGACAGCAGCATCACCAGCCCAAACCCCAGCAGGAGCATCGCAATCAACAAAAACGGCAGGTCAATGGGGCCGCGCGCCAGCTTTTCCTCCTGTGTGAGCTGCCTCCTTTTTTGGTTCTGTTTCATCTTTGCCTCCAAATCAATGAATTCTCAAACGTGCGAATCTTCCCTCTTTTGCGCCGTCAAAGCACATATCGGCCCGACACGCCCCAAAAGGCCAGGGCGCAAAACAGCAGCGTTATGCCGGAAAATACAAAAAACAGCTTTTCTTCGCTCCATCCGCCCATCTCAAAATGATGGTGCAGCGGCGCCATGCGGAAAATCCGCTTTCCATGGGTCGCTTTGAAATAGAGCACCTGAATAATATCCGACAGCGTTTCCACCAGATAGATAATCCCCACCACGATGATAATCAGGGGGATGTCCAACGCAAAGGCCAGACCGCAGACCGCACCGCCCAAAAACAGCGAGCCGGTGTCGCCCATAAACACTTTCGCCGGATGGAAATTATACAGCAGGAAGCCGCACAGCCCGCCTACCAGCGCCGCGGCAAAGATTCCCTGGGGGATGCGCCCCCACAAAACTGCCGCCGCGGCAAAAAAGATCCCCACCGGAATCGTAACCCCTGTGGCAAGGCCGTCCACCCCATCGGTGATATTCACCGCGTTCACAGTCCCCACAATCACAAAGGCGGCAAAGATCATATATACCACCCAGTTTATTTTCCAGTACACGTGGAAAAAGGGAATGTACAGATTGGGCGTCAGATAGCCGATCTGACGCAGGAGAATCACAAAAACAATCGCCGCCGCCAGCTGAAGCAAAAACTTCTGGGGCGCGGTCAGTCCCGTATTTTGGGATTTTTTGATTTTGACATAATCGTCCACAAAGCCGATGGCGCCGTATACCAATGCAAAAACAAAAATGATCAAATGGCCGAATTCCCCCGCCATCATCCGGCGCCAGCCCAAAATCACAATGGCGAGGAAAATGCCCGCAATGAACATGATCCCGCCCATGGTGGGCGTCCCCTGTTTCGACATGTGCCAGGTAGGGCCGTCTTCCTTGATGCTCTGCCCTGCTTTCAGCCGCAAAAACGGCACCCACCATTTTCCAAATAAAGCGGTTGCCAGAAACGCAACCCCAAATGCAATCCCAATTTCCATTGTTTCCAACGCTTCCTTCCTGTTCCCCGCCCCGCCGTTTCGCGGAGCCGGCCGGCGGCAGATGCAGAGGCATCTGCCTGACCGGATCTCTCTTTTGCTCAAAACCAAACACGTTTTGTTATGCTTCGTTTCCGCCGGCGTCTTTCCGCCGGCCGGCGGCCCATGCCGCCACTTCCATTCGCTCGTCCAGCGGCCGAACTTCCGTTCCGATGACCTGGTAAAGCTCATGGCCTTTCCCGGCCAGAACAACCGTATCGCCCGGCTGTGCCAGATCCAGAATGGCCCGGATGGCCCGCCTGCGGTCCGCCTCCACCTGATACGGGGTGGAAAGCCCCTGCATCCCCGCCAGGATGTCTTTGATGATCTCCTCCGGCGGTTCCGTTCTGGGGTTGTCGGATGTGACCATTACAAAATCGGAAAGCTCTGCTCCGATGGCGCCCATAATCGGGCGCTTGCTTCGATCCCGGTCCCCGCCGCATCCAAAGAGCAGCAGGACCCGCCCCTTTGTAAACCGCCGCACGGTCATCAAAATATTTTCCAGTGCGTTGGGCGTATGGGCATAATCGATCAGCACCGTGAAATCCGCCTCCAGCGGCACCACTTCAATCCGCCCCCGCACGCCGGCGGCGTGCTTGAACGCCCGGCGGATGCCGGATAGGGGAAGGCCCAGCGACAACCCGCAGGCAATGGCCCCCAGGGCGTTATAAATGGTAAATCCGCCGGGGAAGGGCAGTTCGATCCGCCCGATCTCGCCCAAGGCAACCGCTTCGAATACAACCCGGTCCGAAAACAGCCGGATATTTTTGGCCACCACATCCGCTTCATTTTTATTTTCCGAATACGTTATGGCCGGACAGAGCTTCTGTCTGAAATAAAACTGTCCTGCCGCGTCGTCCAGATTGTATACAGCTTTTTTGCACTGGGCAAACAGCCGACCCTTTGCCGCCCGGTATGCCTCCATGGTCTGATGAAAATCCAGATGGTCCCGGGTCAAATTGGTGAAGACGGCCCGTTCAAACAGAATCCCGTCCACCCTTCCCAGCATGA
Source organism: Oscillospiraceae bacterium (assembly GCA_017420125.1). Lineage (GTDB taxonomy): Bacteria > Bacillota > Clostridia > Oscillospirales > Oscillospiraceae > RGIG529. The sequence goes on from JAFOJR010000205.1 coordinate 11,800, forward strand.
GGGCATGGGAGGAAACCTCCATCACCACATGGGTGCAGCCCGCTTTTTCCATTTGGGCCAGCAGCCGCTGCAGATCCAGCGACTCCGGCGTGGTGCGGACAGCAGGCAGCGCCCGGTCGCCGATCAGATTCTGATTGGTTCCGATCAGCCCCACCCGCGCGCCCAGCACGCCCTCCAGCATGGCTTTCAGCAAATACGTGGTGGTGGTTTTCCCATTGGTTCCCGTCACGCCCAGAATGGTCAGCCGCCGCGCAGGATTGCGGTAAAACCGGGCGGCGGCCTGCGCCATGGCCGCCCGCGTATCCGCCACCTGGAGATACGGGATAGTTTGATCCTCCGGCGCCCGCTGACACAGCACCGCTGCCGCGCCGCGGGCCGCGGCCTCGGCGATAAATTGATGTCCGTCTGTATGATACCCCGGAATCGCCACAAACAGCATCTGCGGCTGCACTTCTCTGGAGGAATAACAAATTCCGCCAATTTCCGGGTCTTCTCTCAGGTTTTGTCCCAACAGTTCAATTCCTGCCAGCAGCACGGAAAGCTTCATACCCAATACCTCCTGCCAGATCATGTTGGACACGCGGCCACAGCCGCCCAAAACCTTTCAAACAATCTTTTTTATTCAAAATGCCCGGGACTTCTGATCAATCCCGAATGCTGGTATCGCCAAACTGCACTTCTACTACCGTTCCCCTGTCTACCATCGCTCCTTTCAAAATGGACTGCCGTGTGGCAACAGTCGCGCCGGATTCTGTCCGTTTCGCGCCAATCGCCTTCATATAGAGTCCCCTGTTGGTCAAAACCGTATTGGCTTTTTCCGCCGTCAATCCAACCACATTGGGAACGCGCACCTGATCTGTGGGCTTTTCCTTCCCCAGATACAAAACAACCTCCACGCCGTTTGGCACCACAGAACCATAGGCGGGAATCTGGTCGGTTATTTTTTCCTCGTCGCCCACCACACGGTATGTAAAGCCTTTCTCCTGCAGAACAACCTTGGCTTCTCCCAGGGACAGGCCCACCAGATTGGGAACGGAAGTGTCCACCGTCTGTACTTCTTCTTCCGTGTACTGGGGCTCCACGTCCATATACTGCATGATATCGTCAATCAAAGAACCCACCACCGGGGCCGCCATATTGCCGCCGCTGACATAATAGCCGGAGCTGGCGCTGGGGGTATCCAGCCCCACCAGCACAATGACCTCCGGATCATTTGCCGGGGCAAATCCCATAAAGGAAGCGATCAGGTTGCCGGTTGTTTCGTCCCGCTTTTCGGAGGTGCCGGTTTTCCCGCCGATGCGCCATCCCGCCACATAGGCGTTTTTCCCGGTGCCATCGCGCACGACGCTTTCCAAAATTTCCCGCACTTTTGCGGAAGTTTCTTCGCTGACCACCTGCCGCACAACCACAGGCTTATGCTCTTCCACAACGGCGCCGTCCTGCCCGGTTACCTTTGCCACCACATACGGTTCCATCAGATATCCGCCGTTGATGGCGGCCGAGCAGGCGGTAATCAGCTGGATGGGCGTCACCTTCAGCGTCTGGCCAAAGGCGGCCACGGCAAGAGAGACAATGTTCTGGCCAAAGTCTTCCTCGCTCCAGATGACGCTGTTGCCTTCGCCCAGCAGATCCACATTCGTTCTTTCCAGCAGGCCGAAGGCTTTCATATAATCATAGAATTTATCTGTTCCAATCCGCAGGCCGATGTTGATAAATGCCGGGTTGCATGAATTCTGCACCGCCTGGGCCAGATTCTGGGTGCCATGGCCTTTGTGGTTGCTGCAGTAAATCGGTTGATCCCAGCCCTGGACAGTGGCGGAGCCGGAGCAGTAAAATGTGTCGTTGTCCGACACCACATCTTCATCCAGCGCCATGGCCAGCGTCAGGATCTTAAAAACAGAGCCCGGTTCATACGCATCGCTGACACCGCGGTTTCGCCATTGCTTTAACTGCAGCTCAGACAGCTTCTCCGCGTATTCCTCTGATTCTTTCGCCGGCAATTCCTCTGCCAGATTCTCATTGTAAATCTCACTGGGGTTGTTCAGGTCATAATTCGGCATGCTGGACATGGCGTAAATGGCGCCGGTTTTGGGGTTCATCACAATGCCGAACGCGCCGTTTTGCACCCGGTATTTTTCAATCGCCTCTGCCAGACGCCGATCCAGATAATATTGTATGGTGCTGTCGATGGTCAGCGTAATATCTTCCCCGTCCACCGCGTCGTAATAATCTCCAAACTGATACAGCATTTCCGTTCCCTTTGCTGTTTTTGCGGTGATGACTCTGCCGTTTTCCCCTTCCAGTTCTTTGTTATACAGCTTCTCCACGCCGTTTAACCCTGTGTTGTCTGTCCCCACGAACCCGATCACATGGGAGGCCAGACTGCCGCCCGGGTAATAGCGGCGGGTATCCGGCATGAGATAAACGCCGAAGGTCAATTCATTTTCTTTGATAAAGGCGCGGATTTTTTCTTCTGTCTCCTGCTCCACTTTCCGCTTGACCACCACATACTGGGAATTGGTGTTGCCCATTTTCTCCAGAATGTCGTCCCGGTCCAGATCCAGAATTTCCGCCAGACCTGTCGCAATCACGTCTTTGTCCATGTCCCGCTCCACAATGTCCTTGGGCGAGATGATGACGTTTTGCACGGTGGCGCTGATGGCCAGAACCGTGTGTTTGGCGTCATAGATCACGCCGCGGGAGGCAGAAACCGTTGCCGAACGCGTCTGCTGCTCCACGGCCATTTCCTCATATTTCTCATGAGACAAGATTTGAACATGAAACAGCCGGCCCAGCAGCAGGAGGAAAATCAGAATGCCAAAGATGCCGCCCAAAACCAGCGTGCGGTTCAAAATGGTACGGTTTGCCTTCTGGTCCGCTGTTAAGCTCCGCTTGTTTTTCCGTATATTTGCCATCGCTTCGCTCCTCTTCTCCTTCCCTGAGAAAAAAACTCCTCCCCCCGCCGGAGCCGCGACCTCACTGTGCCGCTGCCAAACCATCATTAAAAATGCAGGAGTAAGAACAATCTGCTCTTACTCCTCGCATATGACAGACACTGACACGATATCAGCCTGGAAATGCCTTTCCTGCGATCATGTTATGTCCCCCGGTTTTGTAATGCACAGCCCGGAAACAAATTGCTCTGCTTCTCATGCCCTGTGCCATATATAATCAATCATTATCTGAAATATTCCACTGCCATTGCAAAAAAGTCCTTCACGCTTTTGGACGCGCCAGTATCTTCTTTGCTTTGAATCACCTGCGCATTGTCCGGCTCAGACATATCCACATAAATAATCTGATCCGCCCGCGGCTTTGCCATCGCACCGGACTCCGCAAAAGACGATTCAATCGCATTCAGGTCAAATGTTCGTTCATACTTGGCCTGCAGAACCTCCTCCTGCGCCTGCAAATCGGTTAATTCACTTTTCAGGTGCGCGACACGATCCGAAACTGTTGTCAGCTTTGCATAGCTCATCAGCAAAACCACGGCAAACGCACCTGCCGCAAAAAAGCCTGCGATAGCCATCGGCGAAATCTTCTGCTGCTTCCGCACGCGCAGCTGCGTCATGGCGCGCGCTTTCGTTTTTGTCCGTGTGCGCGGACGGGTGAGAGGCACCGGCTGCCGTGTACGTTCTTTCACAACGGCTTCCTGCCCATAAAACAGGTCGTATGCGGTATTTCCTCGATAGAGCTCTTTCCGTGCCATCTGTTTTCCCTCCCCTCCGCTGCCGGGCGTGCCCCGGCTTTTTTCA
>JAFOJR010000206.1 GCA_017420125.1 Oscillospiraceae bacterium
AACAAAGAAAGCAAAGGCATGTCCGGAACGGGGAATCCTTCGAAATAGGACGGCTGATGAAACTTTTTGTCCAACCGGTGAAAAACAAGACAAATGCCGCCTGTGGCAGCAGTTCTGCATACGGCGCAAACAGGGTGGTGGTAATCTGCCTGCCTGCGGAGACGCTGGTGCAGTCTACCACCAGGGCCTTCTCAAAAAACTGACTGGGAGGCAGGGCATCCAAAGAAGGTCCGTCCGGCAACAAGTGAAACGGTGCATCCATATGGGTGCCGGTGTGGGAAAAAAGTGCAGCAGCGTCTCTCAAAATCCATTCTGTTTCAGCGTGGCGGCAGGGAAGAGAGACGGCGCTTCTCACAGCCGGGATAAACGGGAATTTCGGGATGGAGCGCATGGGTTAAGTCAACGACACGCATGAGATTCCTCTTGCGCCCGATGCTCCAGCACAATCATCAAAGCAGTAATATCCGCGGGAGACACGCCGGAAATCCTAGATGCCTGACCCAGGTTCAGCGGACGGATTTTATCCAGCTTTTGCCGCGCTTCCAGCCGCAGCCCCTGCAAAGTGAGATAATCCAGATCCGGCGGCAGCAGATGGGATTCCATCCGCTGGAACTCTTCCAGCTGACGGGTTTGGCGTTTGATGTAGCCCTCGTATTTTACGGTGATTTCCACCTGTTCCTGTACATCCTTCGGCAGTTCGGGCCGGGTTTTGTCAAACGGAAGCAGATCTCCATATGTTACCCGGGGGCGGCGCAGCAGGTCGATGAGTCGGGCGCTGTTTTTTACCGGCTGTTCCCGTCGGGTGCGGAGCAAATCATTCAGCGCCGGGGAAGCGGGCGTGCCGGTTTGTTCCAGTCGGCGGATTTCCGCGTCCACCGCCTGATATTTGGCGAGAACCGCCTGGTATCGCGCCTGGGAAACCAGACCGACTTCATATCCGATGGGGGTCATGCGCCAATCGGCGTTGTCCTGCCGATGAAGCAGCCGATACTCCGTCCGGGCGGTCATCATGCGATAGGGCTCATTGGTACCCTTTGTGACCAGATCGTCAATCAAAGCGCCGATATACCCCTGACTCCGGTCGATAATCATAGGTGGTCGGCCGGAAAGCTTCAGTGCGGCGTTGACACCGGCCACAAACCCTTGTACGGCGGCCTCTTCATAACCGGAAGACCCGTTGAACTGCCCTGCGCCGTAGAGACCTTTCACCTGTTTGTGCTCCAGGGTAGGCAAAAGCTCCGTAGGGTCAACACAGTCGTATTCAATGGCATAGGCCGGGCGGGTCATCTCTGCCTGTTCCAAACCCGGCAGGGTATGGAGCATTTGAAGCTGTACGTCCTCCGGCAGAGAGGAGGAAAACCCCTGGATATATAATTCTTCCGTATCCAGCCCCATGGGTTCCACAAACAGCTGATGACGGGGCTTGTCCGCAAAGCGCACCACTTTATCTTCAATGGAGGGGCAATAGCGGGGGCCAATGCCGTCGATCAGACCGGAAAACAGGGGAGAGCGGTCCAAATTGGCCCGGATGACCTTGTGCGTTTCCTCATTGGTATAAATAAGATGACAAATTGCCTGGTTTTTCAAAGGGTTCTTTGTCTCGAAGGAAAAGGGAATTGGCATGTCATCCCCGGGTTGGGGTTCCATCTTGGAAAAGTCCACAGACCGGGCGTTCACTCTGGGCGGCGTGCCGGTTTTGAACCGGCGGAGGGAAAGACCCAGTGCCTTCAGGCAGGCGGAAAGCCCGACAGAGGCAAACATACCGTCCGGTCCGCCTTCCCGGGTTACCTCGCCGATGATAGTGCGACCCTTTAAATAGGTGCCGGAACAGACAATGGCGGCTTTCACATCATATGTGGCGCCCGTTTGGGTGCGCACGCCGGAAACAGCGCCGTGTTCAGTCAGGATTTCCGTTACTTCTGCCTGTTTGATCTGCAAATGAGGCTGGCGTTCCAGCGTGTGTTTCATAATTTTTTGATATTCCCGCCGGTCAGCCTGGGCCCGGAGGGAATGAACAGCCGGCCCTTTTCCCCGGTTTAAAATTCGGTATTGGATGCAGGCACGATCGGCTGCTTTGGCCATTTCACCGCCCAGAGCATCCAATTCCCGGACCAGATGGCCCTTGCCGGTGCCGCCAATAGCGGGATTGCAGGGCATGTTGCCCACAGCATCTAAATTAATGGTGAAACATATGGTATCCATTCCCATGCGGGCGGCGGCCAGGGCCGCTTCAATGCCTGCATGGCCCGCGCCGATTACCGCGATGTCATATGTTCCTGCATGAAATTCCATAGGGAAGACCTCCTTTGAGGATTTGAATCAACGGAAAACACCCTGTCGTTAACAAGGAGTCAGAAGGATTACCGGGATATGGGGCCGGTTAAACAGGCGGAACGTCCGCCCCACGTTTCCCAGCCCGCGTGAAACGACCAGCTGGCTTTTGCCGTACGCGTACAGCCCGTTGGTATAGGGGGGAAACAATTGCTTGTCGGTGCCGATCAGCCCGTCAGTGAAGGGCAGGCGGATGAGGCCGCCGTGGCCATGGCCGGAAAGCACCAGGTCAAACCCGCAGGCTGCATAGGTTTCAAACAGGTTGTTTCGATGAGCCAGCAAAATGGAAAACCCATCGCCTTCCCGGGTGGACAGCTCAGCATACAGTGCCTGGGTTTTTTTTTGGTCTGCCGGACCGTTGGGGTCATCAATGCCGCAGAGGAAAATGGTTTCTCCGCCCCGGGTGAGGGGAACATATTCATTGCGTAGAGGCGTGACACCGCAGCGTGTCAGCAGAGAAAACAGCGCATCCATTTTTCGCACGGCCCACTCGTGGTTGCCGGAAACGTAATAGGTAGGGGCAATTTCCGCCAGTCCCCGGGCCAGAGGCGCCAAAGAGTCCAGCTGCCAGGCTCTGTCAATGATATCTCCGGCATAGACGATCAGATCCGGGTTCGCCGCCGCCACGGCATCCAGCAGGATTTCGTTGTCTTTACCAAACCGGGCACCGTGACCGTCGGACAAAAGAACAATGCGGAAATCGCGAAAGGCCTCCGGAATTTTTTCAGAGGAAACAGAAATCTCTTCTATGTCCAGCTGGGTGTTTTCCCGATACAGGAAAAAAAGAATGGCCAAAATAAGAAAAAGCAACACGCCGCCGACTCGCAGTTTGGGGAGAGAAGCAGTTGATTTCATGAATTGACAACTCCTGTTTTACCCTTTTGAGCACAATGCATTGCCAAGGGCTGGATGGTTTTCTCGCATTATCAAATGTTCGGATAGGAGGCCGCAGGCCTCCTATCCGAAGCGGGAAAACGATATGGGGAGAGAGCAGAAATTATTCCGGCCGACTTTGTTTATCCCGGAGGAAGATGTGTTTAATGTGGGGAGAATTGGTCTGCCGCACGTCAATTTCAAATCGATCCAGCGATTTCATCAGTTGGGTCAGTTTTTGGAAGCCGTAATTTCGGGGGTCAAAATCCGGCTGTTTTTTCAGCAGCAGGTTTCCGAGCTCACCCATAAAAGCGTATCCGTCTTCGTCGGCGATATCTGCCACGGAGGCAGCAATCAAAGAGATCATTTTGTCCGGCACCTGAGCAGGTGATTCCGGCTCGGCGGCGACGGGATGCAGATCCGGCTTCTTTTTCCCTTTGCCCTTTCCTTTGGCAGCGTCGGAATCTTTCTCTGCCTCTGCGGCGGCCCGGATAATTTCCACGTAAATAAATTTATCGCAGGCCACGATAAAGGGCATCGGCGTCTTTTTTTCCCCGATACCGATGACTTTCATGCCTGCTTCCCGCAAGCGGGTGGCCAGCCGGGTAAAATCGCTGTCGCTGGAAATCAGGCAAAAGCCGTCGATCTCCCGGGTATATAAAATATCCATAGCGTCGATGATCATGGCAGAGTCGGTGGAATTTTTCCCGGTGGTGTAAGCATATTGCTGAATCGGAGTGATAGCATTCTCCAGCAGGATGGGTTTCCAGCTTGCCAAATTGGGCGTGGTCCAGTCGCCATAGATACGTTTGATGGTAGGTGTGCCGTATACGGCAATTTCCTCCATAATGCTCTTCATACTGTTGCGGGGAACATTGTCCGCATCAATGAGAACAGCAAGGCGCAGGTTGGTTAGTTGGGACATAAAGGTTTCCTCCTCGTCCTGCCTGGTTGGTAAACGAGCCTTTTTACAGCAAGGCGCACGCATATCATTATTATATAGAATTATTGTATAAAATCAGGCAGTGTTTGTCAACCAAGGCAAAGGAGCGCCTCGTCAGCCTCCTTCCACAACAGAAGAAGGAATTCTTTCTGGACATTCCAAAAAGATTGTGGTTGACATAGATAAAAAAGATACTGTATAATAATCGTTGCACTTATAATAGCCGGGAATGCTTTTCTATTTGCTTTTGCGAGGAAAAAAGAGCTTTTGTTCAAAAAATAATATCATGCTTCTTGCTTTTTTGGCCATGCGGCCCAGCCGCTCGCCAAGAAACAAACGGCGTGTGGATGGGAACAAATGCGGTTTGATCCGGGTTTGCCCATAGTGCATATGATCTTGAAAATAGGAGGTGTGACGGATGCTGCGCACATATCAGCCGAAAAAACGCCAGCGCTCCAGAGAGCATGGTTTCCGTAAAAGAATGGCCACAAGGAATGGACGTCGCGTCTTGGCGCGGAGACGGTCCAAGGGAAGAGCTCGTCTGACCCACTGATCCTTTCAGATTTGCCAGAAAGGCGGGGCGGCGGTTGCCCCCCGCCATGATACCATCTCCGTTTCTCCCGGGCCGCGGCCCATTCGGCGAGAAACGAAAAACGAGGGTTTACATTTGGAACATTCACAGTCTCTCAAAAAGAACCACGAGTTTCGCAGGCTGTATGCCAGAGGGAAGAGTGCGGTTTCCCCTATTTTGGTTCTGTATTGCAGAAAAAATGGACGGGGAATCAACCGGATTGGAATTACCGCAGGAGGAAAAATCGGGAACGCCGTGCAGCGCAACCGAATTCGTCGCCGTCTGCGGGAATGTTATCGCGTGAATGAAAAGCGCTTCTCTGTGGGATATGACCTGGTTCTGGTGGCGCGGGTGCGCATCCGTTCGGCAAGCTATCGGCAGATCGAAGAACAGTTGCTGCGCCTGGCGGGACGGCTGGATCTTTTGAAGCAGGAGGAAAAATGAAACGGGTTTTGCTGGCGCTGATTTCTTTTTATCGTAAACAAATTTCGCCATTGCGGCCACCTTGCTGCCGCTTCACGCCCACCTGCTCAGCCTATGCCATGGAAGCCATAGAACGATATGGCGCCTGGAAAGGGGGGCGGCTCGCGCTGCGGCGCGTGCTGAAATGCCATCCGTTTCATAAAGGCGGATATGACCCGGTACCATAATACTTCATTCGGAGGCTGTTTATGAGTATATTTCATACAATCATTACAACACCATTTTCCTGGATCTTCATGATCCTGTATAATTTTTGTCATAGTTATGGTCTGGCGCTGATTTTATTCTCGCTGATTGTCAAATTCATTTTATTGCCCTTTTCCATTAAGAGCAAAAGAAATATGGTGAAAATGGGTCGGCTTTCTCCAAAACTGAAAGCCTTGGAGAAACAGTATAAGAACGACCGAAACAAATACGCTGAGGAAACCCAGAAACTGTATAAGAAATATGGTGTCAATCCCATGAGCGGCTGCTTGTGGAGCATTCTCCCGCTTCCGATTATGCTGGGTTTATACAGCGTAATCCGCCAGCCGCTGACCAATTTGATGAAGTTGACAACCGATCAGATAGAACTGGTTAAAACTACACTTACCTCCTTGGGCGTTTCGGTGAGCGGCACCGGTGCCTATGGGGAAATCAGCCTGGCTCAGCAGATTTCTCAGCATTTGCCAGAGGTTAAGGCTGTCGTGCCGAAAGTTTTCGGCATCAATTATAATTTCCTGGGCCTCGACTTGTCCGCCCAGCCCAGCCTGAATTTCATCAAAACAGGCGCCTGGACCTTGGCTGCAGTGGGACTCTTTTTGCTGCCCATCATCTCCGGCGTTGCCTCTTTCCTCTCCATGAAGGTGGCAACCAGAACGAACAGTGTCCCCAGCGACGACGGAGAGAAAACGGTAGCGGACAAGACCACTCAGAAGATGAACTGGTTTATGCCCATCATCTCGATTTATATCGGTTTTGTCATGCCGGCCGGCCTGTGTATCTACTGGATTGCAAACAGCGTCTTTGCCATCATACAGGAGTTGGTTTTAGGAAAAGTTCTGGGTAGAAAATTAGACCAGGAAGAAGCGGAAATCCGACGGCAGGAAGAACTGATTGCCGCGGAAGAAAAGAAAAAGCGGGCAGAAGCGGCCGCGCGGAAATACTCCGGCAAGCCGCAGAAGAAAAAGCCAAAACGAGAAGCAACCCACGAAAAAGGTAAAATTGACGACAGGCCGTATGCAAGAGGCCGGTCGTACAATGCGGAGCGCTTTGACGGAGAGAACAATCCCAATGGTTCCGCATCTCAGACGGCGTCCGGGAAAAAAGACAATCCGCCGCCTGAAACGAAACAGTGAAACCAAAAACAGATTGATGCGGACAAGCGTCAATGATAAGATAGGAGAACGGTTATGAATCACTGGATTGAAGTGACCGGCAAAACAGAAGAGGAAGCCATTGCAGCAGCATTGGAGCAACTGGGCAAAGAGCGGGACGAAGTCTCGGTGGAGCTTTTGGAACGGGCGAAAACAGGGTTTCTTGGCATTGGAAGTTCCCCTGCAAAAATCCGTGTAACATATACAGAAGAGCAAAACCGCGCGGAAAAACTGGAAGCTTTTCTCCTGGGCCTTTTGGAACGAATGCATGCGGAAGCTGTGCCGAAGATTACAGAGACACCGGAGGGTAATCTGAAAGTAGTCCTGGAAGGTTCTCGTCTGGGTGCGCTGATCGGCCGCCGGGGCGAAACGCTGGATGCCATCCAGCAAATTTCCAATTATGCGGTGAACCGAGGAGAAGAAACCAGGGTCAAAGTTCACATCGATGCGGAGAATTATCGTCAGAAGCGGGAGGAATCTCTGCAGCGCCTGGCGGTGAAAGTAGCAGAAAAAGTTATCCGGCAGCGGCGAAACGTGATGCTGGAACCGATGAACGCCTACGAGCGTCATGTGATCCACTCTGCGCTCCAGGATTGGGACGAAATTGCCACATATTCCACCGGGAACGAACCAAACCGGCGAATTGTTGTAGCTTTCAGCAAGGGAGGCCCTAAGGCCAACCGGGCATAGAGAAAAACCGGCGCAGACCGTCAGAACAGACGGTCTGCGTTTTTTTCATCTGCCGACAGGCGGAGAAGCGCTTTGTACCAGCAGAGACAGCCTGGGAGAAAATGTAAAAAAGGGTTGACAAGCCGGGTGTTTTCCGGTATGATATTGCTTGTTCCCATGAGGACGATTAGCTCAGCTGGTAGAGCATCCGCTTGACGTGCGGAGGGTCAGCGGTTCAAGTCCGTTATCGTCCACCACAGTGAAAAGAAAAAGCACGATTGCCGCAGGCTCTGCCTGCGGCAATCGTGCTTTTATTCTTTCGATGGGTGAAAATATGCGTCCAGAATTCTGCGAGCCGTGGCGCCCAGTTCATAACCGGAACCGCCTTTTTCTGCCACCAGGGCAATGGCCACTTGGGGATCGTCATATGGAGCGAAGCAGACAAAAACGGCATTACTCTGTTGACTTGTGGCCACCTGGGCAGAACCGGTTTTGGCGCAGACGGCGATGTCAAACCCGGAAAAATAGCGGGCTGCGGTGCCGTTTCTGGTGACAGCCAGCATTCCCTTTTTGATTGCCTTCATTGTGGCAGGGGAAAGGTCCAGCGAATCCTCTATAATAGGGGCATACTGATATTCCACCTGGGTATTGTCATAAGACGTTACCGTCTGGAGCAAATGAGCCTGATGACGGGTCCCGCCGTTTGCCAATGTGGCGACATAGTTGCAGAGCTGCAACGGCGTAAAGGAATGATACGACTGCCCGATGGCAGCGGCCAAAGTGGAACCGGGCACCCAATCCTGCCCCAGCGAGGCGGAGTAAGCAGGTCCGGCCAAAATACCCGTAGACTCCGAAAGTTCGATACCCGTTTTCTGGCCCAGTCCAAAACGCTGGGCATAATCATCCAGCTTTTCGATGGTGAGCCGACGGCCGATATCGTAAAAGAATACATTGCAGGAGACCTCCAGCGCCTTGGAGAGGTTGATGCTGCCGTGCGTGCTGCCATACTGCCGGTACAGCCAGCACATGGGCTGATAATCCGGATAGAAGGTATAGCGCCCGGTGTCCCTGATCCGGCTGCTGGGCGTAATGATACCTTCTTCCAACGCACCTGCCGCCGTTACCATTTTAAACGTGGAGCCGGGGGCATAAGTCCCTTGGGTGGCGCGGTTGAACAACGGTTTGTTGGGATCCTGGGACAAAGTTTCATACTGCGCGGAATATTGGGCGAGGTCGAATGTGGGGTATGACGCCATCGCCAGCACGCCGCCGGTTTTTACATCCATTACCACGGCTGCTCCGCCAGGGCTCTTTTTCGCTTTTAAAAAGGCGGCCAGAGCATTTTCTGTGGTTTCCTGCAATTTGATGTCCAGCGTGAGGGAAATATTCTTTCCCGGTTGAGGAAGAACGGAGTATGTTTCGTTAACCACTTTTCCGGCGGTGTTGGTGTCCGTCAGCCGGACGCCGCTGACGCCTCGCAAATAGGGTTCGAAGGCCTGTTCGACCCCGTCACGGCCCACCAGTGCATTCATGGGATATCCCTGTGCCTGGTAAGAAGGCCACAGTGTGCTGTCAATGGGGGCGATTCGGCCCAGCAGATGGGCGGCGTAGGTTGTTTGATACTGCCGGGTATTTACCGGGGTGATCACGGCGCCGTAATACCAATGCTCCTTTGCCGTTGCGATAAACGCGGAAGGGACGTTTGATGCAAAGACATATTCGGTCTGGGAAATTTCCTTTGCCCGCAGCGCCAGTTCATACCGAACACCGATGATCCGGCGGGCCTCTGAAGAAGAGTAAGAATCGGCAATGTGATATTCTTGTTTCAGCGCCGAGAGCAAGGCCTGGGGCTCCGCAGGAGAAGGGAGCGACAGAGCCTCCTGATACTGCTGGAACCGGGCAGTCTGTGCGGCAGAAAGCGTTTCCCGGCGATCGGAGAAGGGGGCTTCCAGAGAAAGCGGAAATCCATCGTCATACGTCAGGCCGTATTCGTTGCACAGGCGGATCAGAGACAAAATTTGAGCATTTTGCTCCTGCTCATCCCCCATGCGGGCAAGCGAAAGGGTGACATCATATGTGACGATATTGGAAACCAGTGGGATGCCGTTTCGATCTGTAATCTCCCCGCGGGAGGCAGGCACAATTTCGGAATTTGTGATTTTTCTGGAAGAGCGCTCCAGCGCCTCTTCCCCATGAACCACCTGCTGCTGATACAGAACATAGCAGAAACAGAGCAGAAAGGCACAAAGCAGAAGGACCAGAACGACAGAGCGCCGATTGGTGATTTTTTGTTCCATAAGAATCCTCTTCGATGATACAAAATTAAGTTGAAAAAGGGGTTAAAAAATGCAGACATCAATAGAAAGGAAACCGCTTCTGAATGGTTTTATGTACCTGTCGGAAAAGGGCATATACAGGAAAAAAACAAGCCATGGAATAGAATAGTTCCGGCAGCGCAACAGACAAAAGCAGCCGCAGGGGGACTCCCTGCAGCGCCGGAGGGACTACGTGGAAGCACGCGATGCAGAAAAGGGAAAACCAGCTGCAGAGGAGAGAACAGAGAAAAGGATTCTGCAGCACATATTTTCCCATTAAACCGGAAAGCAAACCGATTCCGGAGAGAAAAAGCACAATCAGAGGACTGATATGGGGAAAGGCGATGACAGAGAGAAGCCCTGCGGCCAGACCAAAACCGGCTCCGGCTGATGGCTCTTCCCAAACAGCCACGGTAGCGGCGCACAGGGGCAGCAGCGTGGGGCGGGCGCCATACAGGACGATTTGGTCCGATACCATCAGCTGAATCAGGCAGAGCAGCAGCAGGGCGCCGCCGTACCACGCCCACTTTCCAAACGATTCTCTTGTTGTCATGATCAGATGGCCCCTCCTTCCCTGCGGTTAATTTGCAGCATGAAAAGATTTAATAATAAATACATGGGAAATTTGTGAAAGATCCGCAGAAGGGACCACCACTGCATATTCTGCCATGCCGGACACGTCTTTTTGGATATGCTCCACTGTTCCGACGGAAAGACCTGTGGGATATCGGCCGGTGAGGCCAGAAGACAGAATCAAATCCCCTTCCTGCAAAGTGCTGTCGTCCGGCAGATAAGAAAGCTGCACCCGTTTTTGGAGCATCTGTTCCAGATTTCCTTCCAACACCGCGGTTTCCTCTGAAGAAAAAACCTGGGCGCTCATTTCAAAATCTGTGTCTATCACAGTGGTGACAGTGCACCAGTTCAACCCCACTTCGGAGACAATGCCGACCAAGGCGCCGGTCTCGGTAACGATGCATTGATCCACCGCTACGCCGCTGGCCGACCCTTTATTCAGTGTCAAAGTGGACGACCAGTTGGTGGATCCCCGGGAAATCACGGTTGCCGGCTCAAAGACAAAATCCGGATGGGCTTCCCGTATCCCCAGCAAAGCGCGCAGCCGTGTATTTTCCTGAATGCTTTTTTCTGCCGTCCGCAGCTGAAGCTCCAAATCGGCCACCTGCCGCTTCAGGGATTCGTTTTCCGCTTGTATTTCATCAAATTTTGTCAGATAATCAGACGCTTTATTCACCAGCCCCGTCACATAGGAAACCCCTGTTTGAATGGGGGAAAACACCGTGCCGAAAGCATTGGACAAGAAGGGAAACCGACTGGGAAATACATTGGCGCAGATACTCAGCCCGATTACAAGCAAAAGAGCTGCCGCCAGGAACAAGATGCCCCTACGGCGAAAAGGACGTTTATTCATATGGGTTCCTCCTATACGCAAGGGCCGCCCAAAGGGAACACCCCGAAAGCGGAGAGCCGCTGGGCCAGGCGGCACAGCGGCAGCCCCATGACTGTATAAAAATCCCCTTCAATATGGGAGACAAATAAGGCGCCCATTTCCTGGATGCCGTAGGCGCCGGCCTTATCCATGGGCTCACCCGTTTGGACATAAGCCTGAATTTCTCTGTCTGTAAGGGGACGGAAATGGACGGCGGCATGGACTTCATCCGTGATACAGCGAGATCCCTGCAGCAGACAAAAACCCGTATAAACCAGATGGGAACGGCCGGAAAGAGCACGGAGCATCTGAGCAGCTTCCGCCGGGCTGCCGGGTTTGCCAAGAACAGAGTCCTCCAACACAACAATGGTATCTGCGGCCAGGATCAGCTCCTCTGTGCCAATTTCCCGAGCGACATCTTCTGCCTTCTGGCGGGCGAGCTGCTGCACCAGCGCCGGCGGCGGCAAAGAGGAATCTACCTGCTCCTCTCCTGCGGCGGGATGCACTCGGAACGGCAGGCCGATCTGACGCAGCAGGGCCTGCCGGCGGGGAGATTTGGATGCTAAAATCAAA
>JAFOJR010000207.1 GCA_017420125.1 Oscillospiraceae bacterium
AAAATACTTGTTTGCGTGAAACAGGTTCCAAATACAAATCAGATCAAAATCGATGTGGCAAAAGGTACGATTGTCCGGTATCCGGAGGAGGCTGTGCTGAATCTGCTGGATGGATTTACCATGGAGTTGGCGGCCCGCATGAAAGACAAGAATCCGGGTACGGAAATTGTACTGTTGTCCATGGGACCGGAATCTGCTGTGAAAGCGTTGAAAGACTGTTTGGCAGTGGGTGGGGACAGGGCTTATTTGCTGTGCGACGATATCCTGCGCGGTGCAGACACGTTTGCCACCACCAGAGCGTTAGCAGCAGCCATACGCCGGATTGAACAGACGGAAGAAGGAACGTTTGACCTGGTTTTCTGCAGCAAAAATGCCACAGATGGCGACAGTGCGCAGGTAGGACCACAGCTGGCAGAGCAGTTGGATTTTGCTCAGGTGACTTATGTGACAGAGGCAGATTTAGAGGACGAAGGGACTTTGTTGGTTCAGCGGCAGACCGAGGACGGATATGAAAAGCTGCGGGTGACACTGCCTGCGGTTTTGGCTGTGACCAAAACGCCTTATGAGCCTCGTTTTCCCACGGTAAAGGGTAAGCTTGCGGCCACCCGGGCGAAAGTTCCGGTTTTGACAGCAGCGGATGTGGGGCTGGAACCGACGCAATGCGGTGCAGCCGGTTCTAAAACCCAGGTGCTGGAAATGAAGATTCCGGAGAAGAAAGCCAGCTGTTTTATCGTAAAAGAAGAGACCACAGAAGATTCTGCAAGAAAGCTGTTTGAATTGTTAAACGGCGCACATGTATTCTAAGGAGGGACGCAAAATGGCACAGCAGGTATGGGTTTATGTAGAGTGCGAAGCGGGCCTGCCGAAAAAAATCGGGCTGGAGCTTTTAAATGCCGGGAAACAGTTGTCGAATGCGCTGAACCAGCCTCTTGCGGCTGTGGTAATCGGCAAAGAGATGGATCAGGCGGCAGCGGAATGTGCGGCATTTGGCGCAGATGAAGTAATTGTAGTAGATAGTCCAAAATATGAAGTATATCAGACAGAGCCTTATGCAGACGCATTGACCGCGCTGGCTGAAAAATATAATCCCTCGGTTATTTTAATGGGGGCAACCAATAACGGGCGGGATTTTGGACCGCGTGTCGCCTGCCGGCTGAAAACCGGTTTTGTGGCTTCCTGTACAGATCTTTCCGTAACGGAAGAAGGAAAAGTGGCCTGGACACGGCTGGGGTTCAGCGGAAACCTGCAAACGACGGTTGTACAAAAAAACAGTATGCCCCAGATGGGCTCTGTCCGTCCCGGCGTCTATGAAAAAAGAGAGCGAAAGGAAAATCCGGCGGTAAAAGTCGTGGATGAGAGCGGCATTGTGGCGAACGACAGCCCTTTGCGTGCCGTGCTTCTCCAGTCTGTTCGCGAAGCGGCGGGAGAAATTTTAAAGGTAGAAGATGCGGATATTATTGTTTCCGGCGGGAGAGGCTTAGGGAAAGCAGAGAATTTTTCTTATATCAGAGATTTGGCAGATGTGCTGGGCGCTGCAGTGGGGGCCTCCCGTGCGGCAGTGGACGCCGGATGGATTCCCCATGCCCACCAGGTGGGGCAGACCGGAAAAGTGGTCGGACCCAGACTGTATATTGCCTGCGGCATTTCCGGTGCAGTGCAGCATCAGGCGGGGATGAGCGGTTCCAATGTGATCGTGGCCATTAATAAAGACGAAACAGCGCCTATTTTTGAAATCGCAGATTATGGCATTGTAGGAGATTTGTTTCAGGTGCTTCCGATTTTGACAGAAGAAGTACGGAAAATGAAAGGGCTTGCTTGATGCGGCAGCGGTTGAAGGGAATGCTGTTCCCGACGCAATTGGCATGACAAGGAAAAGGAGTGGATTGGTTTGAATTTTCATTTTACAGAAGATCAGCGGGATTTAATCGAAATGTTTCGGGATTTTGCGGAAAAGGTGATTCGTCCCCGTGCGGCAGAAATGGATGAAACAGAAGAATTTCCGCATGATATTATAAACCAGCTGGCAGAAATGGGCCTGTTGGGTCTGCCGTATCCGGAAGAGTACGGCGGC
Organism: Oscillospiraceae bacterium; assembly: GCA_017420125.1. Taxonomy (GTDB): domain Bacteria; phylum Bacillota; class Clostridia; order Oscillospirales; family Oscillospiraceae; genus RGIG529. The sequence continues at coordinate 2,072 of JAFOJR010000207.1, forward strand.
GCGGGGCTGGATACGGTCACCTATATTGCTGCCATTGAAGAATTTTGCAAGGTTTGCGGAACGATGGGGATCATCTTATCTTCCCATATTTCCCTGTGCCAGTGGCCCATTTTTACATTTGGAACAGAGGCACAGAAACAAAAATATCTGGTGCC
>JAFOJR010000208.1 GCA_017420125.1 Oscillospiraceae bacterium
CAACGGCGAGGGAAGTATGAAATGCGGCATGTTCCGCGGTGGGATGAAATAACAGAGCGCAGGCACCGGACAGCAGCGCAACAGCCAATAAACAGGCTGTCAATATTTTGAATCGGTTGATTTTTGCAGTCACAATAAACATGGCGCGGTGCTCCTTTCTTTTTCATATGATGGATATTTATGATAAGGCGGAAAAAAATATAACAGAGAACAGGAAAAAAGCAAAACAAAAATCCACAAAAGGGAACCGGATTTTCGTAGAATGGTTACAAGAAAAAAACAAATTTTCGACATTTTTCACAACAAATTTTTAAAATACTATTGAAAAAAACTGAAAATGATTATATAGTAATAACCACAATCAAAATAATATGCCTGATTTGCAGCAGAAATGCGCAGACGGACATACGCTTTTTCCCGTGAAATGGCTTGCAAATGCACACCCATGGGAAAAACAAAAGGTTACGTTTAGGGTCAAAATTGACAGACCCGTGATTGAGATATATGAAAATATATCGAAAGGAAAAGGAGGAACAGGCAATGTCAGGCCGAATTTTTCAAGGAGTTGTTTTACAGCTTAAGACGCCTGCGAACTGCACCATCGGTGTGATTGACGCAGGAGGAAATATCATTGCATGCAATGAAATCTCAAAAATCGGGACATCTTGGCCGGAAGCTGTGGAAATTGTCCAAAACGCCGGAGAAGCGATTGTTCCCTGGAATGGCTGGCAATTTTGCCAACTGTCCGACTGGAACGGACAGTTTGATTATGCAGCCTTTGTGGAAGGGGAGGACGCGCGCAGCGCGTTGATCTGCTCCATGGCTGCCGTGGCGCTGAACAATGCGAAAGTATATTATGAAGAAAAGCATGACAAGGCGTCCTTTATTAAAAGCATCATTTCCGACAACATTCTGCTGGGCGATCTTTATCTCCGGGCCAAGGAACTGCATGTGGACTCGGATGTTCCCAGAGGCGTGCTGCTTGTGCGGCAGACGGAACGGATTGATCACGCTGCTTTGGACGTGGTTCAGGGGCTGTTCCCGGACAAGCAGACGGATTTTGTGCTGTCCACCAGCGAAAGTGAGATTGCTGTCATCAAACAGCTCCCGGAAGGGGCGGACAGCCGCATGTTGATGGAGATTGCAGAAAATATGGAGGAAACGCTTCAGAATGAATTGAAGCTGAAATGCGCCATCGGCATCGGCTCCATTTCGATGCACCTGCGGGATCTGGCCCGGGCTTATAAAGAAGCCCAGGTGGCCATTGATGTGGGCAAGGTGTTTGAGACAGACAAGACCATCATCAACTATGAAAACCTGGGGATCGGCCGGCTGATCTATCAGCTGCCTACCACGCTTTGCGAAATGTTCCTGCAGGAAATTTTCAAAAAGAGCCCCATTGATGCGCTGGACTCCGAAACGCTGTTTACCATCAACAAGTTCTTTGAAAACAATTTGAACGTTTCGGAAACTGCGCGGAAACTGTTCGTGCACCGGAACACATTGGTATATCGCCTGGAAAAGATCAAGAAGCTGACAGGTTTGGACCTGCGGGAGTTTGACGATGCCATCACCTTCAAAGTGGCGCTGATGGTCAAGAAATATCTGGTTTCCCGCGGCGTCGAGTCGTAAGACGATGTGCCAGACATTTGAATCTGCGAATGAAACATTCGGTTCAAAGGGATGTCTGGTTGAAGCGATTGTTTGAACAAAGGAGAAAAAATGGTACGTTTAATCGGTGTATATAAGTCATATGACAATGGAGTCCGCGCGCTGAAAGGGGTAAACCTGCGGATTGACGACGGCGAGTTTGTCTTTCTGGTCGGCCCGTCCGGCTCCGGAAAATCCACCATCGTAAAGCTGATTACAGCCGAGATAGAACCGACGGAAGGGAAACTGATGGTCAACGGGTTCCATCTCAATGATCTGCGGGCGTCCAAAATCCCGCGCATGCGGAGAACGCTGGGCATTGTGTTCCAGGATTTCCGTCTGATTGAAAATAAGACGGTATATGAAAATCTGACCTTTGCCATGCGCGCCGTGGGCGCTTCCAGAGAAGAAATCAAAAAGAGAATTCCTTACGTATTGGAGTTGGTCGGCTTAGACAAAAAAACCCGCCGTTTGCCTCACGAGCTGTCCGGCGGAGAGCAGCAGCGTGTTGCCATTGCAAGGGCGCTGGTGAACAACCCCAGCATGATCGTGGCGGATGAACCTACAGGGAATCTGGATCCCGCCCGCAGTCTGGAAATCATGATGCTGCTGGAACGAATCAACTCTCTCGGGACAACAACGCTGGTAGTGACCCATGAAAAGGAACTGGTAAACCGGTTTTCCAAGCGGGTCGTGGCCATTGATAACGGCCGCATTGTCAGCGACGGAATGGATGGATATTACAATTATGAAACGATGTAATTTTGGATATTTCCTGGCAGAAGGCATACGGGGCATTTTTATCCATGGCGTGATGTCCTTTGCGGCAGTGGTGTCTACCGTCGCATGCCTGCTGATCATGGGCAGCTTTACGCTGGTAGCGGTCAACGTAGGCGCCTCCATTGTAAATTGGGAGCAGAAGAATGAAATTTTGGCTTATGTTGACGATACGCTGTCGGAAAATGACGCAAGAGCGATTGAATCAAAAATCCGCGCGATTCCCAATGTGCTGGAATGTACCTTCATTACACGGGAACAGGCCATGGAGAATTTTGTGAAGGACAAGGCAGGCGACAGCCTGTATCGGGATCTTCCGGCGGAAATTCTGCGCCATCGATACAGCATTCGCCTGGAGAACATAGAGGATATGGAAACCACGGTAGCCCAGATTGAGAAAGTGCAGGGAATTGCGTCCGTCAACGCCCTGCAGGAGGTTTCCAACGGGTTTATGACCGTGCGAAATATTGTGGGCGGCGTGGCAATCATCTTGATTATCGTGCTTTTGGTTGTTTCCATCTTCGTGATTTCCAATACCATCCGGCTTGCCACGTATGCAAGGCGGGAGGAAATTGCCATTATGAAGATGGTGGGCGCCACCAACTGGTTTATCCGCTGGCCCTTTATTTATGAAGGTTTGATTTTGGGAATTTTAGGTGCTGTGATTGCATTTTTCTGTCAATGGGGGATTTACAATGCCATTGGCGGAGCCATCTCCAAAACAGATACCCTGTCTCTGTTTACGGTAATCCCGTTCCGCAGCATGGCACTCTATGTAGGAGAAATCTTCCTGGGGACCGGACTGGTGATCGGTGTTGGCGGGAGCTTATTGGCCATTCGGAAGTTCCTGAAGGTATAAGGAGGGTCAGCTGTTGAAAAAACAAACAAAGCGTACGGATAAGCGGCGTTTATTCGTCGTGGTGCTGGCTTGTGTACTGGTGTTGGCACTGCTGCTTCCTTTGATGATTTACATCTCCACCCCCGCAGGGGCCGTGACACAGTCGGAGATCAACAATTTGAAAGCAAACGCCGCCAAGCTGGCAGAACAGAAAAAGGGCTTGTCCCAAAAAATCTCGGAGCTGGCCCAGGACAAGGAAAGAGTGTTGGAGCAAAAGGCCGCTCTGGACCAGCAGAACGCCCTTTTGCAGGATGAAATCGACAATACCACCGCGCTCATTGCCCAATACGATGTTTTAATCAAGGAAAAAGCGGCAGAGCTGGAGGAAGCCAAGCGAAAAGAACAGGAGCAGTATGCCCTGTTTTGCAAGCGGGTGCGTTCCATGGAAGAGAGCGGGTCTGACTCTTATCTGGCTGCGCTCTTCGGAGCGACGGACTTTGGCGATCTGGTAGACCGGGTGACCTTCATTCAGGAGATCATGGAGTATGACCAGAATCTGATGGATCAGCTGGCCGCAGCCCGGGAGGCCATCGCAGAAAAGAAGGCCGAGCTGGAAACGGCCCAGAAAGAGCAGAAACAGGCCAAAGCAGATCTGCAGGCACGGCAGAATGAACTGGAAGCCCAGATTCAGGAAGCCATTGCCCTGGTGAACCAGCTGGCCGCCCAGAAAGAAGAGTATCAGTCTGCCCTGCAGCAGCTGGAGAAGGACGAAGACCGGATTTCTGCGGAAATTGAGCAGAAAATCGCCGCGCTGGAAAAGAAGAATGCCACCATCGGGGTCACGATTAAAAGCGAGTCCGGCTATCTGTGGCCGCTCAACGGCTATACCCGCGTTTCCTCTGGGTTTGGCGGGCGGATTCACCCCCTCACCGGCAGGTGGAAAGTGCATACCGGACTTGACATTCCGGCGCCGGGCGGCACGCCCATTCACGCCACCAAGAGTGGCACGGTTGTGGTGTCGGCCTACGGCTCCTCTTACGGCAACTATGTCAGCATCAGCCATGGCGGCGGAAATTCTTCTCTGTATGCCCATATGTCCAGACGTGCTGTCAGCGTGGGACAAACGGTGAAACAGGGTCAGGTGATCGGCTATGTGGGAACCACCGGAAGCTCCACCGGCAACCACCTCCATTTTGAAATCAGAGTCAACGGAGCCAGAATCAATCCGAAAAGTGTATTTTAGCGTTTTGAAAATGGATGCTGCGGACGCAGGACTTTCATCTGCGGAATGAAATGTTCGGCAAAAACCGGCGTTCCAGAGAATATTTGTATTCTTTTCGTCATAAGAATAAGTGCAGAAAGCCTGGAGCGCAGGGGACATTCCTCTGCGCTCTTTGGTTTTTGAACAGGAATGGAAAGGAAAAGAGGAAAAACATGAAAAAACAAGTTCGGTTTTCCGCTTTTATCAGCGGCATTCTGCTGGCCTTTTTGGCGGGCTTTGTTCTGCATATGGGATTTGCGGGGATTTTGCGGCCCCATTCGGTCATTGCAGAAGCAGAAGAACAGATCAAGACCAAATTTATCGGGGAATATGATGCGCAGACCGTTCAGGACATGACCATTGAAAGCATGGTGAACGCCCTGGGCGACCAGTGGTCCCATTATCTCACGCCGGAGGAATTCACCGCTTACAAGGCGGCTGTCCAAAATGCCTATGTAGGCATCGGCGTCACCGTGGAACAGAAAGAAGACCGGGGAAAGATCCAGATCCGGGAAGTGCAGGAGGGCGGCGCAGCCCAAAAAGCCGGAGTGCAGCCGGGTGAGTGGATTGTGGCGGTGGACGGCGTTTCGCTGGAGGGAAAAACAATGCGGGAGGCCCGGAGACTGATTGCGGGAGCAGAGGGAACCGATGTCACTTTGACCATCCAGGCGGCGGACGGAACGGAACGGGATGTGGTTTTGACCCGCTCCGCAATGGCGGTGGTCCCCGTGAAATATGAGATGCTGGAACAGCAGGTGGGTTATATTAAAATTGTGAATTTTGACAGCACATCCAGCCAATACGCAAAAAAGGCAGTGCAGGCATTGATGGATCAGGGGGCAGAAAGTCTGATTTTTGACGTGCGGAACAATCCGGGCGGTCTGCTGAGCGAGCTGCTGGATTTATTGGATTTTCTGCTCCCGGAATGTGACACGTTCTTTTCTGTCAGCTACACCGGCCAGGAAGTGATGTATCACTCCGATGAAAACAGTGTTGATCTGCCCGTTGCCGTTTTGGTGAACCAGGAGACGTACAGCGCCGCGGAATTTTTTGCGGCTGTCTTTCAGGAGACCGGACGCGGGCAGGTCGTCGGCGTTCAGACTTCCGGGAAGGGGTATTCCCAGGTGCCTATCCCGCTGTCCAACGGTGGGGCCATTGTGCTGTCCACAGCCAAATATTTTACGCCCGACAAAGTAAGCCTGATTGGCAAAGGGGTGGTGCCGGACATGGTGCAGAACCTGACGGAAGAGCAGGAAACGGCGCTGCAGAAAGGTTCTCTGCCCAAAGCAGAAGACCCCCAGGTGCAGGCGGCATGGCGCATATTGACAAAAACGCCGTAAACATAAAACACGCTTGAAAACGGAGCTGATTTCGGCTCATAGGCGCGCCCCCTGCTGCATAAAACAGAGCAGGGGGCGATCAACATGATTGGTTTGTTGTGTGTGGAGGAAACAAAGGGGTATGTTCCCCATCGAACGCTGTTTACGGAGCAGACGATTGCAGGCGGACGTTTTTGCAACGTGCGGATCCGGCTTCCGGCGAAAGGCACATTTGTCCGGCGGTGCCGGATTGTACAGCGGGCGGCAAGAAGACTGCATGCCCGGGGCATCCGGCAGGTGGTCCTGCCCCCGGGGCCGTTTGCGTATGGAGATGTCTTGCGGGACTGCCGGCTGCAATCTGTTCCCGTTCTGCCGTTTTTATATCATTTTGCAGCGGATATTGCCCTGTTTTGGATGGAGACGGAGGGACGGGCCCAAAAGCGGGAAGGCGTTGTGCTGCAGGCGGGACGAATGCAGGTGGAGCTTGTCCGGGCGGCAGAGACGCTCTGCCGGAAGGTGCGCAATGTGGCGATTCAGGTTCCGGGCGGCGAGGGGCTTCAGGAACGGCTCCGAATGCAGTATGGCCTGCCTGCCCTGTCCGGGGCGGCCGGGTATTTCCGGGCCGGACTGGTTTTGCTCTTTTCTCCCATGCCGGGCGGGGCAACCGCGGTGCCGGGCCGGGGCGCGGTGTTTTCCTTCTGCAGGCCCGGGGCTTTGCTGCAGACGAAGCGCAAAAAGCTGGAAAACGTTGTCTTTCGTTTCAGGCGCGGTGCTCCCATTCCCGGGCAGTGGGATCAGACGATGCTGCTTTCCGCCCTGTGGGAAATGGGCTGTCTTTCCTTGACGGAGGTGGAAATTGAACAATTGGCTTGACAGTGGTATTTGGGGTACGTTATAATGAGTACCATGCGCGGAGGAATCCGCGTTATCTTGCATATTTGACGTCCGTATTTTGAGAATTTTACAGAAAATGCGGACCGGAGGATAGAAATTTTACAGCAAAGGACCATAATTAAGGAGGAACTTCCGTTGGCAAAGGAATATAGGATGAGCCAGGAAAGACTGGACGAGTTAAAGCAGGAACTGAATTATTTAAAAACAGTGCGGGAAAAGGAAGTTGCAGATCAGATTAAAGAAGCGCGTTCTTTTGGCGATTTGTCTGAAAACAGCGAATACGACGAAGCAAAGAATGAGCAGGGGAAATTGTATTCTCGCATTGTGGAACTGGGAGACATTCTGGCTCATGCTATCGTAATTGACGAAGACGACCTGACGACAGATGCTGTCGGAATCGGCAGTCATGTAGAAGTTGAAGCACTGGACGGAAGCATGAAGGGCGCTTATCAGATCGTAGGTTCTCAGGAAGCGGACCCGATGAATGGGCGGATTTCAGAAGAATCGCCTTTTGGGCAGGCTTTGCTGGGGAAAAAATGCGGAGAAGAAGTGCTGGTCAGCGCACCGGCAGGAACGATTCATTACCGCATTATCAACATACGGAAGTAAAATTGTCGGCAGAGGACACGTCGACCGGGAGGCATTGAAATATGACAGAGAAAGCACAGACCACGGCACCGGAACAGAGCTTGTCGGAGCTGCTGCAGATTCGGAGAGACAAGCTGAACACCTTGTGCGAAGGGGGAAACAACCCCTTTGAGCAGACAAAATTCGAAGTTTCCGCCCATGCGCAGGAGATAAAAGATCAATTTGACGAGATGGAAGGAAAACCTGTTTCCATTGCCGGACGGCTGATGAGCAAACGGGGAATGGGAAAGGTCAGCTTTTGCGATCTGCAGGATCGGTCCGGCCGGATTCAGCTGTATGCCCGCCGGGATGAAATGGACGAGGCGGTCTATCAGGCATTTAAAAAATATGACATCGGGGACATTGTAGGCGTCGAAGGGGAAGTGTTCCGCACCCAGCGGGGCGAAATGAGTGTCCGGTGTAAAAATATCACCCTGCTTTCCAAGTCCCTGCGGCCCCTGCCGGAAAAATTCCACGGCCTGCAGGACAAAGAGCTCCGGTACCGTCAGCGGTATGTGGAC
>JAFOJR010000209.1 GCA_017420125.1 Oscillospiraceae bacterium
GCAACGCAAAAAAAGAATAGGACATTCCTTGTGCTGTGTAGGATGGAAAAAGGAGGTGAGCGATGTGAAAGATATACAGCAACCCCACATTGTGAAGGAATTTCAGGTGGAGAACACGCGAATTAAAATTGCGGATAATAGCTGTGCTGAAAAATCTCCGGAAGAAGTGAAGCAAATTTTGAAAGAAGCTGCAAGAGTAGTGCAGAAACATATGGCGGCAAAGGATTTAACCAAATGAAATGATTTCATTTTATGCTGTAATGCCGATAGACGTGGCAGGAGCAGACAACGGACTGATTACGGATACCTTGGTGGTACGAATTCTTCTGTACCGATATCCGTCAACAGACCTTTTAATTCGGGATAGGGCATGGAGTAGCGCTGGCTCAGGTAGCGCAAAGAAGCGCCCAATTCTCCGTCAGGGCCTCCGTATTGCGAAATGATAATGGAAGCTAATTTAGGGTTTGGGGTTTTGATGTTTACCGGATACTGCAGTTTCTTTTCATAAAGAAACATATTATTTTATCCCTCCTTCCCGCATTTCCCAAGGCCATGGTGTGCGCAGCCAGGTATATTCTTTAGCACCTGCTACGTCTGTTTGCGTCAACGGCCCATACATGGCAACGTATTTTTTCCGCCCTTCTTTTTCTAATCGGACATATTTGGTATACAGTTCCAGTGCTTCAGAATCTTTTGGGTGAGTATCAAGATAAAGACCCAAATCCACAAGTGCGAATTCTAAAGCCATTAGCTCTGCCAATGCTGTATTCGGCAAATTGCTGGGCATATCTGCACAGTGAAACGGCAAATTCAAACCGGGAAACAAAGTGCCGTTTTCCAGACCTTTTTTTTGATCGTAGGGAACAGAGCCTTCCATTTGGAAAGGAACATAAGGGACAGATAGCGGTGCGCAGGACGGTAAAATGCCTTGCTGCTCACTGCAAGACAGATCGTTCAGGTCTTTTACCATAGTTTGTATTTTGATGTTTTCCATCATAGCGTTTTCGGTATTACAGGAAAGCAATATAATTCCTCCTTGCTTGAGCGGTCAATTTCAAAGAAGCAGATTCGCTTCTCTTACATAATATGCAGAAGACAAGAAAAGGGAATCTTTGATGGAAAAGAAAACGCCGGTTTCTGATCGCAGATCAAAAACCGGCGTTTTGTATGAGGAATTGATTCGATTATCTGTGTGAAGATGTTATTTCTTCAGTTTGGAAACGATTTCTGCCGTATCCATTGCAATGACTAATTCTTCGTTGGTGGGAATAACCAAGATTTTGTTGGGAGAATCATCTGTGGAGATAATTGCTTCTTTACCGCGGGTTTTGTTTTTCTCAGGATCCAGTTTCAACCCAATGAATTCCAGACCATCTACAATCTGTGCACGCAGTTCAGCACTGTTTTCCCCAACGCCAGCTGTGAAGATTACGCCGTCCAAGCCGCCCATTGCCGCAGCGGCAGAGCCGATCCGCTTGGTTACTTTGTAAGTAAATACGTCGATAGCCAACTTTGCACGTTCATTTCCCTGCGCAGCAGCTTCGTCCAGATCACGGAAGTCAGAAGAGACGCCGGAAATGCCCAGAACGCCGGACTTTTTATTTAAAATTGTAAGCATCTCGCTGATATTCAAATGTTCCCGATTCATGATAAATTCCAGAATACCAGAGTCTACAGCGCCGGAACGAGTTCCCATGGGGAGTCCATCCAGAGGCGTAAAGCCCATGGAAGTTTCAATCGATTTTCCGTTCTTAATAGCGCAGACGGAGGAACCATTGCCCAGATGACAGGTAACCAGGCGGAGTTCTTCCAGCGGACGGCCCATCAGAGCTGCGGCACGCTCAGCAACATAGCGGTGCGAAGTGCCGTGGAAACCATAGCGGCGCACCTTGTATTTTTCATAATACTCATAGGGCAAAGCAAAAATAAATGCTTTGGGGGGCAGGGTCTGGTGGAAAGCCGTGTCAAATACAGCAACATTGGGAACGCCAGGCATTACAGCAGCACAGGCGTTGATACCGGTGATATTGGCTGGATTATGAAGAGGAGCCAAGGGGATGCAGCGTTCCATTGCTTTCATTACGTCGTCATCAATTAAGACAGAATTTGCAAATTCTTCACCGCCATGCACCACACGATGCCCCACAGCGTCAATTTCGGAAACATTATTCAGAACACCATGCTCTGGATGGACCAACAGATCCAGTACCGTTTGAATGGCTTCTGCATGGGTAGGCATATTGATATCGGCAGAATATGCTTCCCGGCCAGTGGGCGTATGTTTAATATGGCCGCCGATCCCTATGCGTTCGCACAGACCTTTTGCCAACAAATCATGGGTTTCGGAGTCCAGAAGCTGGTACTTCAGAGAAGAACTGCCGGCATTAATGACAAGAATTTTCATAATATTTGTTTCTCTCCTTCGTATTGTGACTTGCGAA
>JAFOJR010000210.1 GCA_017420125.1 Oscillospiraceae bacterium
GAAGTTGGACCAATTCCTTTTGATGGGGAACTTTCGGTTGGTTCACCACGATACAAATTAATGCCTCTCCGGCCTGATTGGTCCGAACATACACATGCCGTACCACTCCTCCACATGTTGTTTCGTCATACCCTGCAATTCGGTACTTTTGCATCCAAATACGAACTGCATTTGCTGCTTGCCCGGCCGTCTCCGATTGAATCAAACAATCTTGAATTGGGATTACATCGTGACTCCTGGCGCGATAAAAACCGATTTTATCTTCCCCTTTTGCTGCAGACACTGGAAATTGGGCTTTGTTGCGATAACGCAATACCGTTTCAGCCCCCAAAACAGGTGGAACCATACAAGAAAAGCCCCCGATCCGCACAAGAGCATCTTCCACCTGTTGGCGTTTGATTTCCAGTTCCTCCTCATAGGCCATATGCCAAAAAGAACATCCACCGCAAACCGGAAAATAAGGGCAATCTGGGGCTGTCCGAAAGCGTGACGGAGTCAAAATCCGCTCTGCCTTCGCAAAAATTACATGTTTTTTTACTTTTAACAACTTAATTTCACACGTTTCTCCACGCAACGCACCCTGTACAAAAACGACTTTGCCATCCAAGTGTGCAATCCCTGCACCTTCCCCAGAGCATCGTTCCACTGTCACAGTACAAATCATGTTCTTTTGATATTCCATTGCACAATCCTACTCTTTGTTTTAATACACGCCAATTTTGAAATATTTATGTTTATATATTATATCATTGGAGCACGGCAAATGCAAACTGTCCACATTGACGTCAGCTTTTTGAATTTGTTATCTTATCGGACCGTGCAGAATCACCGGAAGCTCTCGGCGAACCGGGAGCTTCCGGGTAGCTTGAAACAGATGCAGGAACAGGAAATTGACGTCCCGTATGATCTATGGTATAAGGCGGCGGCAAAATCAGTTCTGAAACAGGTAAAAAATAATATTCCTCCTGGAGCAAACGCTGAATGATTCCGTCCAGTGCCTCTGGTGTGTGAAGTGCTGCATTGTGAAACAAAATAATGGATCCGGGCGCATTGTTTTCTGTCACCCGCTTGGTAATCTCTGCTGCAGATAAATCTTTCCAGTCCAAACTGTCAATATTCCACTGGATGGGCTCCATCCCAATGGAGCGAATGGCAGAAATGACTTTGTCGTCATACTCTCCATAAGGCGGTCGCATTAATGTGGGACAAATGCCTGTTACCGCCTCGATTTTTGCATTGCATGACTGGATATCTGCAATAATTTCTTCTCTGGACAATTGACTCATATGCGCATGCGCATCCGAATGATTCATTACTTCATGTCCCGCCCTTGATAAAGCTTTTACAGATTCCGGATACTTATCAACCCATGCACCAACCACAAAAAAAGTTGCCTTGATGTTGTATTTTCCCAAAATGTCAATCAGAAGCTGCGTATCTTCATTTCCCCATGCTGCATCAAAAGAGAGTGCACACACTTTGCATTCTCGCTCTACAGAGTAAATGGGAAGTTGCCTTGCTGCAGCAGAAACACCCACGATGGCTGGGCAATTGATGATAAAAAGCATTAAACAGGCGACCACCCCACATGCGGCAACTGCAATCCAACTGCGTCGTAATAAAAAAATCTTCCCTTTTTGCGTCCTCTATTTGTTCCCACTGAAACGTTTTGGATTCGTTTTTCGCTCTTTTCGCTTTGGCGGCAGATGAATGATAATATGTGGCACAATAATCCATCCCTTCCAAAATGAATTTGGTGGCTACTATCTTTTTTATCTTATGACATCTTTTTTTCATTTATGATATGCCCAGTTGCCGATACAATCGATACAATAAAAGCCAGAAGCAAAAAATTGCTCCTGGCTTTTTTATTTAATGATAACAGGGTTGGTACGCCACTCCTGCCGTGCATCTAAAACCCGGGGTGTACAAAGTCCATAAAGCGCTGTCGCACGCGCTTCTAATTTTAAATGGTGTTCTGCTTCTCCTTCCAATTTCACGCCGTCAGAAAATTTTATTACAATTGGGCATTTGGCCCGACTTCGCATTTGCGCCAACACCTCTCTCCCCCGCTGGGAAAATCCCAATACTCGTAAATATGGGATATTCTCGGTGAAATCGGTTTCTTGTATGCCCAGAAATGCACGCGTAATTAATCGTCTTATATGCGCATAGGTATACCGTTTGATTTTGCATGCTTGAAGCAGTTCAACCACGGAATCGGTTTCCTGTACTGCCCGCCAAATTCTTTGGGATAATCCGCCTCCGGCTTCCGGCAACATCTGAAACAGTTCTTTCGACATTCCGCGTAAACGAGATAAGATCGCCCGCTCTCCTGCCCCTCCCTCTAAAAAGACAGGGCCCATGCCGTCTTTTTCTGCTTGCCGGAACAACACCGCAGCATTTGATGGCAAAAAAGGGATCGTTTTCTCCCATTCCCCTGTTTGGATACACTTTCTCAGAAAAGACGCCGAGGCAAACTGCTGATCCGGAATTTCTGCGTCATGCCCTGCTCC
>JAFOJR010000211.1 GCA_017420125.1 Oscillospiraceae bacterium
ACTGTTGCGCAGTCATTCGGAAGGGTTGATTGCGCTTTCTGCCTGTTTAGCCGGTGAAGTACCAAGGCTGTTGTTGGCAGGGGAGTACGAAGCAGCAAAAGCCCATGCCATAGAGATGCAACAATTGTTTGGACCTGATGGTTACTATTTGGAACTTCAGGATCATGGATTGGCGGAGCAGAAAACAGTAAATGCCGGTATTTTGCGCTTACATCAGGAAACCAATATTCCTCTTGTTCTGACAAATGACGCCCATTATCTGAAACGAGAGGATGCCGTAATGCAGGACGTTCTTCTTTGCGTTCAAACCAACCGGACAGTGGACGAGCCGGATCGGATGAAAATGGGCGGCGAAGAATTCTATCTTAAATCGGAAGAAGAAATGCGAGCTTTATTTCCAGAATGGGAAGAAGCAGCAGACAATACTGTTAAAATAGCAGATCGCTGCCAACTGGAATTTGAATTTGGCGTACATCATTTGCCGGAATTCAAACATCCGGATGGTGTGTCCGGCGAGGAATATTTTACATCCTTGTGTTGGAAGGGGTTTGCAGAACGATATCCTGATGCAGGAGAATCATACCAAGCGCGGATGCAGATGGAGATGGATATGATTCGCCAGATGGGATTTGTGGATTATTTCCTGATTGTCAGCGATTTTATCGCCTACGCCAAAAGGGAGAAAATTCCAGTGGGGCCAGGGCGCGGTTCTGCCGCAGGCAGTATGGTATCATACTGCCTTGGAATCACAAATGTTGACCCTGTGAAATATGGCCTGTATTTTGAACGGTTTCTTAATCCAGAAAGGATTAGTATGCCGGATATTGATATTGACTTTTGTGTAAATCGCCGGCAGGAAGTGATTGATTATGTGACGGAAAAATATGGCGTAGATCATGTGGCACAGATCATTACTTTTGGAACTATGGCAGCGCGGGGGGCCATTCGGGATGTGGCGCGGGCAATGAGTGTGCCGTATGCCAAAGCAGATGCTATTGCAAAATTAGTTCCGACTGCTTTGCACATCACACTGGAAGAAGCGTTACGGGTTTCAAAACCACTGCGGGACCTATATGACAACGATGACGAAGTGCGTCGAGTAATTGACACAGCAAAAGGCCTGGAAGGAATGCCTCGTCATGCTTCTACCCATGCTGCAGGTGTGGTGATCACCCGACGTCCCGTATATGAATATGTACCCCTGGCAAAAAATGATGATTGTGTGGTTACCCAATATACCATGGGCAGGCTGGAAGAATTAGGGCTTTTAAAAATGGATTTTTTAGGGCTGCGGAATTTAACAGTTTTAGACGATGCGGTCCGCATGGTGCGCAAACAGAATCCTAATTTTTCACTGGAACAGATTCCGGAAAACGATCCGGACGTGTTTCAAATGCTGACAGCAGGCCGCACGTCTGGCGTGTTTCAAATGGAAAGTGCAGGCATTACAAGTGTGTGCATGGGACTCAAACCGCAGAGTATAGAAGATATCACAGCAATTATTGCGCTATATCGTCCCGGGCCCATGGAGTCCATTCCTCGATTTATTGCCTGCAAACAACATCCGGAAAAGATCCGCTATAAACATCCAATGTTGGAGGATATTTTAAAAATCACATACGGCTGCATCGTATACCAGGAACAGGTTATTGAAATTTTTCGTCGGTTAGGCGGCTATAGTTTGGGACAGGCAGACATGATGCGCCGGGCGATTTCTAAAAAAAAGGCAAAAGAGATTGAGCGGGAACGGAAGGCGTTTATTTTCGGGGATCCGGAACGAAAGATCAAAGGCGCCATCCAGAATGGGATTGAACAGCCGGTGGCAGAATCCATCTACAGTGAAATTTATGATTTTGCCAACTAT
>JAFOJR010000212.1 GCA_017420125.1 Oscillospiraceae bacterium
AGTTGCCGGTCAAAGGGAGGATAAAGCACGCCATGATCTGTGATAATTCCGGTCAGCAGATGATGTGGTGTAATGTCAAATGCAGGATTGCAAGCCAGTGTGCCGGAAGGAGTCGTTTTTCGCCCAAAGCAGCATAAGACCTCTTCTGCTGCCCGTTCTTCGATGATGATTTGGCTTCCATCCGAAATGGAAAAATCAATGGTAGAAACTGGAAGAGCAGTATAAAAAGGAATCCCATGATACTGGGCTAAGACAGCCAGGGAATATGTACCGATTTTATTGGCAAAATCTCCGTTGGCAGCCATGCGGTCACATCCCAGCACAACCATTTGGATTTTTCCGGCGGCCATCATGGCACCTGCCATACTGTCCGTGATTACAGTAACCGGAATTTGGTCTTTCTGCAGTTCATATGCCGTCAGACGTGCTCCTTGCAGAAGAGGGCGGGTTTCATCGGCATAGACCATTTGGATGCGGCCCTGTGCATAGGCAGTGCGGATGACGCCCAATGCAGTCCCATATCCGCCCGTGGCAAGCGCGCCTGCATTGCAGTGGGTCAGTACACCTGCATGATCTGGAACTACCTGTGCACCAAATGCACCGATCCGTTGATTCATGGCAATGTCCTCTTGATGGATGGCGGTGGCTTCTTGCAGCAGGGAATCGACCACTGCGCTGCGGTTAGACACAGCACAAAGACAAGTATGCATTCGCTGCAGTGCCCATGACAGATTTACCGCAGTCGGCCGCGCTGTGTTTAGGTCGGCAATTGCCTGGGTCATCTTGCGGGAGAACACCTCATCAGAAACGGACGCAAATTGCTGCGCCGCCAAAACAACAGCGTAAGCGGCGGCGATGCCGATGGCAGGAGCGCCACGTACTACCATAGTGGAAATGGCATGCTGCACCTCCTGATATGTTGTATAATCCAGCCAGATTTCTTTTTCCGGCAGGGCAGTTTGATCCAGCAAGGATAAGGTTTGATGAGAAAATCGAATGGCTTCCATAAGCACCCTCCTTTATATCCTTTTCTGATCTTATCTTCTTTTCCTTCAAAAATCAATCATAGAGGGATTGTTTATGATAGAACTTTCCGTTTCGGGGCTGACAAAGTCCTTTGAGCAGGAGAAAAAAATAATAGACCACATTCAATTTCAGCTTTCTTCCGGTGAACGGGTAGGGCTCTTAGGGCCCAACGGTGCGGGGAAGACAACCCTGTTTCGTTTATTGACGGGAGAAATTGAGCCAGACGAAGGTGACGTTGCTGTTTCGGCCGGCCGACAGATTGGTTTGATTTCGCAGATTCCGGTTTATCCTGCGGGATATACGGTGTTGGATGTATTGCATTCTGCATTTCGGCGAATAGATGAATTGGCGCGGGAAATGGAAATGGTGGCACATCAGATGGAAACAGAAGCCACTTCGGCACTTTTGGCCCGATATGATGAATTGTCAGAGGCTTTTGAACGGGCAGGAGGTTATGAAACAGAGGTTGCGCTGAACAAAGTGGCTTCCGGCTTGCAGATTTCGGACAAAATGCGAGAACAGCCTTTTGAAAGTTTGTCCGGAGGAGAAAAGACAAGAGTCAATCTGGCACGTTTGATTTTAGAGGATACGGATATTTTATTGCTGGACGAGCCCACCAACCATTTGGATTTGCGGGCAACTCAATGGCTGGAAGAATATCTTCGTTCTTTCCCGGGAACTGTTTTGGTTATCTCCCATGACCGGTATTTTTTAGATCAGGTGGTAAACCGGATCATGGAGCTGGAAGATGGGAAACTTTCTTTTTACAGCGGAAATTACACGTTCTACGTGGAGGAGAAAAAGCGGCGTTTTGAAGAACAGCTTCGCCGTTATGAAAAAGAACAGGCCAAAATCAGTCAGATTTCAGAAACGGCTACACGCATGCATGGCTGGGGAATTCAAAATGAAAAGTTGCAAAGACGTGCATTTGCAATGGAGAAACGGATTGAACGCATTCGGAAAACCGATCGGCCAAAGACAAAAAAGGCGATGAAGGCCCGATTTGCAGAGCAAGCCTTTTACGGAGATGAAGTGTTCCTCACATATGATCTTTCGTTGGCCTTTGGGGATAGAGTCCTGTTCCAGGATCTCAATCTGGAAATGACCGGCGGCGAACGGATTGCCATTTTGGGAGACAACGGAATGGGGAAAACCACTTTACTCAAAACACTTTTGGGAGAATATATGCCGACAACGGGGGAGATTCGTTTCGGACCCACAGTGAAAGTGGGGTATTTGCCCCAAATTTTACGGTTTTCTCACCCGGAGCGCAATTTGGTGGATACCATGATTTATGAAGCCAACTGCTCGACGCAGGAGGCGCGCGACCGACTGGGAGCCTTTTTATTCCAAGGAGAAGACGTGTTTAAACCAGTATCTGTTTTATCTGGCGGGGAACAGTCCCGATTGCGGCTTTGTATGCTGATGGACGAAAAGATAAATCTGTTGGTATTGGACGAACCAACGAACCACCTTGATCTGCCGTCCAGAGAATGGATTGAAGAAGCGTTGGAGCAATATCAGGGCGGTTTGCTTTTTGTTTCTCATGATCGATATTTTGTGAATCGATTTGCTACGCGAATTTGGCATTTGGAAAATGGCATACTGACTGATTTTTTTGGAGACTATTCTGCGTTTCAGGAAATGCGGGCGCGGGAAGCGCAGGTGGAACAGGCCCGAAAAGAAAAGAAGCGAAAGAGTGTCCCAAAGAAAGAAAAGAAAAAAAGCATGGGGAAACAGCTTTCTGCATTAGAGAAAGAAATTGCGAAAATAGAGACTGTGGTAGCGGAACTGAGTACGGAAATGGAGACAGCAGCCTCCGATTATGAAAAATTGGAAGACCTTTATTGTGAAATGGAACAAGCCCAGCAACAATTGGAGGAATTATACCAAAAATGGGAAATGCTAAGCGAAGAAATCGAAGAGGAGAATGCCAGAAAATCAGATTAAT
>JAFOJR010000213.1 GCA_017420125.1 Oscillospiraceae bacterium
CACGGGGATTCGTGGAGGAAGCGATACGCTACGACAAACGTGGCGCCGCCCCACATTTCCATGTAAAAGGCATCTGCCAGAATTTCAGACGTGCCTTCCATGCATTTGACAATGTCGCGGGTTCTGACGCGGGTCGCCAGCAAAGACTGGTGGGCGTCACGATACGTGGTGTCGCAGATGAGAAGCTTTTTCTGATCCAGCACCCATTTTTTCACTGCGTCGGGTCCTTCCTTGTCCAAAAGCTGCTTCAGACCCGGGCGGGGATTGCCGTGCACCGGCGGGAACCGCGGGGTCTCATACAGCTTATGGATGCCGGAGGGCTCTTTCACCACAATATTGGCAATATATTTGAGCATTTTGGTGGCCCGGTCCTGAGACTCAGCCAGATCAAACAGCTCCGGTGTTTCATCGATAAATTTGGTATGGCAGATCCCGGCGCGGAACGCAGGATGGTTCAGAATGTTGTCGATAAACGCAATATTCGTCTTCACGCCGCGGATATGCATTTCCCGCAGGGCGCGGGCGGCCTTGTTGCAAACGGCATCAAAGGTGCGGTCCCAAGTGGTCACTTTCACCAGAAGGCTGTCATAGTACGGAGAAATCACAGCGCCCACTCCCGCGCTGGAGCTGTCCAGACGAACGCCGAAACCGCCGCTGGAGCGATATGCGGTGATCTTCCCGGTGTCCGGTGCAAAGTTGTTCGCCGGGTCTTCCGTGGTCACACGGCACTGGATGGCAAAGCCGTTCAGCTTGATGTCGTCCTGGCTGGCCAGACCGATTTCCGGCGCGCTGAGGGGATAGCCCTGGGCAATCAAAATCTGAGCGCGCACCAAGTCCACACCGGTGATCATTTCCGTAACGGTGTGCTCCACCTGGATTCTGGGGTTCATTTCAATGAAGTAGTGGTTGCCGCTCTTGTCCACCAAAAATTCGATGGTACCGGCGTTTACATAGCCCACTTCCTTGGCGATTTTCACGGCGTCGTCATACAGGCGCTGGCGCACTTTTTCCGGAACGGAGAAAGCCGGGCCGAATTCCACCACTTTCTGATAGCGGCGCTGCAGAGAGCAGTCACGCTCAAACAGGTGGACCACATTGCCATAGTTGTCAGCCAGAATCTGAATTTCAATATGCTTGGGCTCTACCAAAAATTTCTCAATGAAAATATCGTCGTTTCCAAACGCTTTTTTGGCTTCGCTCTTGACCAGTTCAAAGGAAGGAATCACATCCTCTTCCTTCTGGCACAGGCGCATGCCGCGCCCGCCGCCGCCGGCAGCGGCTTTCAAAATCACGGGGAAGCCATATTCTTTTGCCTTTTCAAGCGCCTCTTCGCCGCTGGCCAGAGGCACCTTGGAGCCGGGAATGGTGGGCACGTTGCACTTTGCCGCGATGCGCTTTGCGCTGAGTTTGTCCCCCATCTGTTCCAACACATGGGAAGGCGGGCCGACAAAAGCGATGCCTGCTGCTTCACAGGCTCTTGCCAAATCTGCATTTTCGGATAAAAATCCATAACCCGGATGAATGGCATCTGCGCCTCTGCGCTTTGCCAAATCAAGAATCAGGTCAATGTCCAGATAAGCGCCCAGCGGGCTTTTATTTTCTCCGATCAGATAAGATTCATCTGCCTGAATTCGGAATGTGCTGTAAGTATCTTCATTGGAATACATTGCGATGGTCTGCAAGCCTAAATCGTGGCAAGCTCTGAAAATACGGACGGCAATCTCACCTCGGTTTGCCGCCAGCACTTTTTTGAACTGTTTTTGTTCCATTACGGAAAAACCCCTCCTTATTCACAGGATAACTGGCAACCCATATTTTAAAATGGATATCTTGTTCTATCCCAAATTTTCTCTGGTCTCATTGTTTTATTATATCGTTCTCTTCTCTTTTTTGCAATGAAGATTTTTCATTTTGGCATGTGCTACAGCAGAGCCCTTTTTTTCACGGAGGCACTTGTTACAAAATCACAAGGTTCTCCTGCCTTTTTGCCATGATTCTATGGAATATTATTGCATTCTTCTGTATTTTTGTAA
>JAFOJR010000214.1 GCA_017420125.1 Oscillospiraceae bacterium
CGGCAATATAACGTGCAATGGTCAGTTCCTGACCGGAAAGATTCTCTTCCGGTGTGGAGCCTCCCATGTTGCTCTTTGTGAGCTCCAACTGCCTGCGGATCAGATCGAAACTGTTGCTGTCGAGCACAGATCGAAGGTAGCGGAGGATAGAGGAAAAGGACTGGTTGATGCTTTCCATCCGTTTCTGTTCCAGCCTGTATTGCTCTTTTTCGCGTTGATTCAGCAGATTCGTAAGTTCTCGGTTCTGCGCTTCTATCAGTTCAGCGGCAAGGGTGGCTTTCCGTGCATCTGTAATATCCCGCACGTACTCGATCAGCAATTCAATTTTCCCGTCTTCGCCAAACATTGGTGTACAGAACACCTCTTGCCAGCCGCTCCTTTTGCCCTTTTTTATGAAAAGGACTTCCTCTTTTTCTGTTTGGCCAGACTTCATAGCCCGCAGAGCCGGACAGTTTTTGCAAGGACTTGTTCGACCGTGATAGAGAGAATAACATTTCATGGGCGTGGTACTATTTTGCGTTTCGTACCAAAATTGCATAGCTGGATTCTGATAAAAGATATCCAACTCCGGCGATATGATACATATTCCGTCCTGGACCACTGTCAGGATTGTAGTAAGAAGCTCTGTTTCCAGCTTTTTGGTTTTTTTATTTAAAGAAAAGTTTGGGTTTTCATACATTTAATCACATCCTCTGAGCAGACTTAAGTTGTTAAAGTAAATTATATCACATAATTCTTGTCTGAAAAAATAAATAGGATTCTGATTGTATCAAAATCAGAATCCTATTGTGGTCCGAGTGACAGGATTCGAACCTGCGGCATCCTGCTCCCAAAGCAGGCGCGCTACCATCTGCGCTACACCCGGTTATTTTAATTTCTTAATTTCATTTCTTTCAAAACCGAAAGAAATTCATAGAAAGCGAAATAGACTGTATGATAGTATACGTGATCTTAAAAATATTTTCAAGTACTTTTCCTGAATTAGATGTTGAAAATTTTAATTTTCGCTTGTATGATAAAGCAATTTTCTATATAATGTCTGCTGTTGGTGTGGGAAGGAGGCGTATTGTCTTGCGGATGAGAAAAAAGCGGAATTTGATCCCCAGAATGGAACGTTGTCAGTCCGTATGGATTCAAGAACCGGAAGCTTTGAAAGGCCGATGGGAGAAAATGTTAAAAACGGCCCCTGTTCATGTGGAATTGGGGTGTGGGAAAGGGAAATTCACGGCCCGCTTGGCCGAGCAGAATCCAAACATCTTGCTGGTCGCGGTAGAACGCGTTCCGGAAGCATTGGTCATTGCAATGGAACGCGTTATCCAAAGTGAACTGTCCAACGTATTTTTCATTTCTGAAGATGTGGCAAAGCTGTCGGAGTTTTTTGAGGCACATGAAATCCAACGGATATATATTAACTTTTGTGATCCATGGCCCGGCAATCGACATGCCAAACGGAGATTGACCAGCGAGCCGTTTTTACGGATATATGATCCACTGCTCCAAGTTGGAGGACAAATTCATTTTAAAACAGACAATCGCCCTTTGTTTGACTTTTCCAAAGAAGAAATGGAGCGGTATGGCTATACGATAACAGAACTTTCATATGACTTGCATGCCAACGGTCCGGTGGGGGATATGACAGACTATGAAGAAAAGTTTTGGAATCAAGGAATTCCCATCTGCCGTCTGGTTGCAACAAAGGAAAAAGATCAAAATAAATAAAAAATAACGAAAATCAGCTTCTTTGCGAGAATGGATACTTTACAGATTAATAAATTATTGGTATGATTAAAAACATTGGTAAATGAGTTAATGGCTGATAATTGTGCGTCTGTCATCATTTATCAATTTGCATGGGAAAATGCGCGATGCGCGAAAGGAAAGGACATGATATAAATGCGGTATACTGGCGTAACATCAAGAGGCATTATTACTCCGATTTTTCAAGCGGGTGACGATTTGGTCAACGCAATTGGAGAAAGCGTTTGCGTTGCAGCAGAAAATGAAGGCTTTTCTATCCAAGATGGCGATATTATTGGAGTAACTGAAGCAGTTGTCGCGCGCACGCAGGGAAACTACGCAACCTGTGAACAGATTGCGTCTGATATTCGCCAGAAGTTTGGCGGCGGCACGCTGGGGTTAGTTTTTCCGATTTTGAGCCGAAACCGTTTTTCCGTTTTGCTGCGTGGGATTGCAATGGGTGCTGATAAGCTGTATATTCAACTGGCCTATCCGGATGATGAAGTAGGCAATGGTATTATCACTTGGGACATGGTTGATGAAAAGGGTGTTGATCCATACAAAGATCATTTCACTTTAGAAGAGTTTCGAAAAACATTTGGCTCGGAAACCGTCCATCGATTTACAGGTGTCGATTATATCGAATTTTATCAGAGTTTGGGAGATAATATTGAAATTATTTTTTCCAATGATCCCAAATATATTTTACAATATACTTCTCATGTGTTAAATTGTGATATTCACACCAGAAAGAGAACAAAGTCCATTTTAAAACGTGCAGGTGCAGAAATTGTCTATTCGATGGACGACATCCTGACAGAGTCTGTTGCAGGCAGCGGTTATAATCCCCAATATGGCATTCTGGGCTCCAATAAAGCAAGTGAAGATAAAGTGAAGCTGTTTCCAAGAGACGTACAGCCTTTTGTGGAAAGCTTACAGGCTGAAATGAAGCGGAGAACCGGAAAACATGTAGAGGTTTTGGTCTATGGTGACGGGGGCTTTAAAGATCCTGTAGGTGGCATTTGGGAACTGGCAGACCCAGTGGTTTCTCCTGGATACACAAAAGGGCTGGACGGCACACCCAATGAGTTGAAGATGAAATATTTTGCCGACAACGATTTTGCACATTTGTCGGGAGAAGCTTTGGCGGAAGCAATGCGGCAGAAAATCCGAGAAAAGGATGGAAGTCTGGTTGGCAATATGCAGTCCCAAGGGACTACGCCGCGTCGGATTACCGACTTGGTGGGCAGTCTGTGTGACCTGACTACCGGAAGTGGTGACCGCGGTACTCCTGTGGTGCTGATTCAAGGGTATTTCTCCAATTTTGCAACGGAATAATTTTTAGATTACCATTTAGGAGTGTATAACGTTGACCAAAGAACTACCAAAAGTATATGACCCCAAACAGGTAGAGGGGAAGATCTATCAAATGTGGATGGATAAAGGCTGTTTTCGTGGTGTGATCGATCCCGAAAAAAAGCCGTTTACCATCGTTATTCCGCCACCTAATGTGACGGCACAACTTCATATCGGACATGCTTGTGATGACACCTTACAGGATATCTTAATTCGCACCAAGCGAATGCAGGGATATTCTGCCCTTTGGGTTCCTGGAACAGACCATGCAGGGATTGCTACGCAGATTAAGGTGGAAGAAAAACTGCGGAAAGAGGGCAAAACCCGACATGATTTGGGACGAGATGCTTTTGTTGACGAAGTTTGGGCGTGGAAAGAAAAGTACGGTGGACAAATTATTAATCAGCTAAAGCGCTTGGGTGCGTCTTGTGACTGGGAACGGGAACGATTCACCATGGATGAAGGATGCTCGAAAGCTGTTCGGGAAGTATTTGTCTCTTTGTATGAAAAAGGCTTGATTTACAAAGGTAGCCGCATTGTCAACTGGTGTCCGGTTTGCGGTACGGCGCTGTCTGATGTGGAAGTGGAACATGAAGAAAAACCGGGCCATTTTTGGCATATCCGCTATCCGATTCAGGACTCCGACGAATTTGTCACGATTGCAACCACGAGACCGGAAACCATGCTCGGTGATACTGGCGTAGCCGTCCATCCGGAAGATGAGCGATATCAACACTTAATTGGCAAAAAAGTTCTTCTCCCATTGGTCAATCGAGAAATTCCAATTGTTGCAGATGAATATGTAGACCGGGAATTTGGCACTGGCTGTGTAAAAATGACACCCGCACATGACCCGAACGATTTTGAGGTTGGTCTTCGCCAAAATCTTCCTTCCGTCTGTGTGATGGATGAAAAAGGTGTAATTAATGAAAATGGTGGCAAATATCAAGGCTTAGATCGATATGAAGCAAGAAAAGCCATTGTGCACGATCTGGAAGAGCAAGGCTATCTGGTAAAGGTGGAAGACCATGCCCACAGCGTTGGCACTTGCTATCGCTGTGGTGCAGATATCGAACCTATGATTTCCGCTCAATGGTTTGTGAAAATGGCGCCTCTTGCAAAAGAAGCCATCCGCGTAGTAGAAGATAAAGAAATTCAATTTGTTCCAGAGCGGTTTTCCAAAACATATTTAAATTGGATGGAAAATATCCACGATTGGTGTATTTCCAGACAACTTTGGTGGGGCCATCAAATTCCGGCTTGGTATTGTGAAGACTGTGGTCACATCAATGTCAGCAGAGAAGATCCTACCCAATGCGAAACGTGTGGCAGTAAACATTTAAAAC
>JAFOJR010000215.1 GCA_017420125.1 Oscillospiraceae bacterium
CTATCCCAGGGGCAACCATGGTCAGAACGAAGCAGGCGAATAATCTCCACCAAATCTTCCACGGTATATTGTTCTTTATATACAAAATCTATCATAATTTTTCATCCTCTGCAAGCATTTTATTTACTTAATATGCAAAATACTTGCAATCTTGTCGCCTTTTGGCATTAAGCTCAAATCTTCCTTGGATATAATGTGCATTTTGACTACCAAAATTGCATAAACCACTACGCTAATCACGATAGAACACAAAACAGACACACCGTTTGCCAATAGCGCATGGGAACCAAGTATGGCACCTACAACGCCACGGAGCAGTTTATAAGAGATCCAAGCTGCAACACCCATGAGGCACGCCGCAATAGCCGGCAGCAGGAACGTACGTCCCAAGTTTGGTTTTTTGGGTAAAATGCGCCAAACAACAGAGAAATTTAAAATCGCAATCAGCGCAAAGCAAAGGAGTGTTCCAATGGGTGCTCCTTTTATATGGATGCCGGGGTTCCCCACTAAAATCCAGTTGGTGGCAATTTTTACAACACCGCCGATAATCATGGTTACAATCGGGATATTCACCATTCCATGGGCCTGTAAAATCGAGTTCGCCAAAAGCATCATACACACGAAAATCGAAGCGATTCCTAAAATAGCCAGCAAAGGCGCACCAACCGCCGCCTCTTCCGGTTTCATCGGATAAACCAGACTCATAATTGGACCGGAAAGTACGCAGAGTCCGACTCCTGCCGGGAATGCCAAAAGAGAGGTAATCCGCATCGAAGATGTAACAATTTGATGGACTCCTTTTCTGTCTCGACGGGCGAGACAAGCAGAAACTGCAGGGATAACACTGACTGTAATCGGCACAATAAAAGATGAAGGCAGGTTATATAAATTCATAGTATTGAAATATGCACCGTAATGCCAGCTTGCCAGTTCTTCCGTAAAACCAACCGCTTCCTGCAAGCGCAGTAAAACCAGCTTATTATCCACCAGTGTAATGATACTCATCACGGAAGAGCCCAATGTAATGGGAATGCCCAAGCGAAGGATGTCTTTTAAAACAGATTTGTGGCTGTCCGGCAAATCTTGTGCCACCGGCATATGATATCGATATGTCCTGACATAATACACCATCAGATAAAACAGCGCCAGCGCAGTCCCCACCGTTACGCCCAAAATAGCGCCGCCCGCAGCATGCGCTTCATTATAGCCGCTGTGGATCATAATCGTAACCACCAGCAAGCCAATCAGCAACTTGGACAGTGCCTCTATAACCTGCGAAATGGCCGTGGGGATCATCTGGGTTTGCCCTTGGGTGAACCCTCGGAATGCCGACATGCAGCAAACACAAACCACGGCAGGTGACAGCGTCTTAATGGCATACCACGCCTGAGAGTTGTTCATCAATCCTGCAAGCTGCTGCGGGAATAAGAACATAAGAAGTGTCCCTATGCTGCCGATAACAAAAAAGGCAACCAACGCCACATGAAACGTCCGGTTTTTTTGATTGTGCCGCCCCAGTGTATTGGCCTCTGAAACCAGCTTTGAAAGTGCCAACGGCAAACCGGCTGTTGATATCGTCAACAAAACGGAGTAAATATTATACGCCGTTCCGAAATAGCCCATCCCGGTTCCGCTGAGCATATTCCCCAGTGGAATTTTATACAGTGCACCAATGATCTTTACAATCGCAACTGCAGCTGCTAAGGTGGCAGCCCCCCCTAAAAAGGTTTGTCTCTTTTCTTTCGCCAAATAAGTTCACCCTTTCCGGTCCCCAGGCTGCAAAGACAGCCTGAAACAGAAATTATTTCTTTTTCAGCGGGCCGTCTGCACCAAATACCGTTTGCAGCGCATAATGCTCCACTTCCCAGATAATACGTTCCAAATCAATTGTATGAAATACTCCATTCTCATATATGATGGTTCCTCCCGCCATATTCACCACAACATTGCTGCCTCTTGCAGCATAAACCAGATTGGAAATCACATCATGGCAGGGAATCAGATTTGGATGAGTAAAGTCTACTAAAATTAAATCTGC
>JAFOJR010000216.1 GCA_017420125.1 Oscillospiraceae bacterium
CGCGCGCATGCAAATCGCGACTTTCAAAATATTCTGCCTGTTCTTCTGCCCCGTCTTCTTATTCCCGTTGTATTGGAGCGCAGCAATATTCCGCCCGGCGTAAAGGGAAATAGTATTACAAAAACACAGCGTCAATCCTTACTTCATATTCTGAAATCTTTTTCTCTTACTGTAAAACGTCCCCGCCCGATTGCGGAAGCGATTGTTACCTCCGGTGGAATTGAGCTTTCACAGATCAATCCTTCCACCATGGAGTCCAAATGTATTTCCGGTCTTTATTTTGCCGGTGAAATTCTAAACGCCGATGCTTACACAGGCGGCTTTAATTTGCAAATTGCCTGGGCCACCGGCCACGCTGCCGGTTACGCTGCCGCCCTTGCATCATTTTCAAAGGAGTGACCCAAATCATGCAGCCCATTAGCATAGCCATTGACGGCCCTTCTGCCGCCGGGAAAAGCACTCTTTCCAGGATGCTTGCAAAACATCTGGGATTTCTTTATGTAGATACCGGCGCCATATATCGCACTGTCGGCCTGTTTGTTAAGCGAAATCATATCGGGCCAAAGGATGAACCCGCCATTTCCGCCTTGCTGGATCAAATCCAAATTCATCTCCAATATGATGAAACAGACGGATTGCAGCATATGTATCTGGGCGAAGAGGACGTATCCGAAGCCATTCGGGAACATATTATTTCCCAATATGCTTCCGATGTTTCTACATTGCCCGTCGTCCGCCGCTTTTTGCTTTCCATGCAGAGGAATCTGGCTGCATCTGGGAATGTGGTAATGGATGGCCGTGACATTGGTACAGTTGTCCTTCCCAACGCAAATGTGAAAATTTTTCTGACTGCCAGTGCAGAAGAGCGGGCACGCCGCCGTTTTGAAGAATTAAAGGCCAAAGGCGCAGAAACTTCTTTCGAAACCGTTCTGCAGGATATTCGGCAGAGAGATCATCAGGATCAAACCCGGGCCACCGCTCCATTGAAACAGGCAGAAGATGCCATTTTAATCGACAGCACCCATCTTTCTGCTGAAGAATGCCTGGAAATTATCGTCTCCATCGTAAAATCTGTACAGGCACGGCAGGCAGAACAGGAAATCCAAAATGGAGCTTTACAAGAATGAATCGATTTTATGCTGCGGCACTGCCTTTGCTAAATGTTCTGTTCCGCTTGATTTATCCAATGAAAATCATCGGTCGGGAAAATATCCCGGATTCTGCTGCATTGGTCTGTGCAAACCACAGTTCTTATACTGATCCTGTTATGTTGGTCCTTGCGTTTACTGCCAAGCATCCTCTTCACTTCATGGCAAAAGAAGAACTGTTTCAAAAGCCATTTTTAAGATGGTTGCTTCCTAAAATCGAATCCTTTCCCGTCCGCCGAAACACCGCAGACCTATCCGCTGTTAAGCAGGCAATGAAATATCTGAAGGGCGGAGAAAAGGTCATGATGTTCCCTGAGGGAAGGCGTGTCCTGCAAGAAGAAGCTGCTGTCGCCAAATCTGGTGCAGCTATGTTGGCTGTCCGCACAAAAGCGCCGCTTCTCCCGGTTTCTCTCCCGGTAAAGCGCCGCCTGTTTCGCCGGAACACAGTGGTAATTGGCAAACCCTATTGTCCGGAAATTGCTGCTGGAGAAACAGCATCGGAAGCATATCATAGTATCGCAAGTGATTTGCTCCGTCGCATTACAGCGTTGCGGGAGGAAGCAATATGAAACAAATTCTCTTTGCAAAATCTGCGGGATTTTGCTACGGCGTCAAGCGTGCGGTTGAGTTGGCCGAACAGGCTGCTTCTTCCCCCGCTCCTTATGTGATGCTTGGCCCGATTATTCATAACGACCATGTCATACAAAAGTTGGAACATATGGGGATTTCTTGCGTCAATCAGATAGACGAAATCCCCGCTGGAACTGGAGCCATCATCCGTTCTCATGGAGCAGGTCCTCAGGTTTATGAGGAACTGGAAGCGCGAAAAATCCCCATACTGGATGCTACCTGCCCCAATGTGGCCAAAATTCATCAACTGGCCATACAGGCAGAACAGGCAGGCAAACAGGTAGTCCTTATTGGTTCTCCGGATCATCCGGAAATTTTAGCCGTCGCGGCGCGCTGTCATGCTCCCTTGATCTTTCCGGATGCAAATTCTATAGAGTCCTATTTGTCAAATCACCCAAATTTGCGAGAAATCCCCCTTACAATCCTTGCACAAACCACATTAACCCGACAAATTTGGGATAGTTGTATCGGAAAACTAAAAAAAGAGTGTACAAACTGCGAAATATTTGATACAATATGTAATGCTACGTATATGCGGCAAGCGGAAGCCCGGGATATCGCTGCCCGGTGTGATGTTATGATCGTCATTGGAGATAAAAAGAGCTCCAATACAAGGCGGCTTGCTGAACTTTGCCGCACAGCTTGTCCAGTAATCCTTCATGTGGAAGGAGCCGCCGACCTGGATTCAAAGTTGTTGGATCAGGCAAAAACGATCGGCGTCACGGCAGGTGCATCGACGCCTGCGTGGGTAATAAAGGAGGTCTGTAAGAAAATGAGCGAAGATAAGATGGAAAAAGTAATCGGCGCGGCTGAAGAAGCTGAAGAAGCTGTTGTGGATGCCCCCGTTGAGGAAGGAGAAGAATCCTTTGCAGAATTGCTGGAACAATCTATTAAAACATTGTATACAGGGCAAAAGGTGTCCGGTGTTGTTACGGGGATTACTCCGACCGAAATCTATGTAGACTTGGGTGCCAAACAGGCTGGCTACATTCCCATTAGCGAGCTTTCTGATGACCCTTCTGTCAACGTTGAGGATATCGTCAAAGTCGGCGATACCATTGAAACATATGTCATGCGCGTAAACGATGTAGAAGGTGTTGTCGCTCTGTCCAAGAAACGCTTGGATGCAGCAAAAAATTGGGAGTCTTTGGAAACTGCAAGAGACGAGAAAACTGTTGTGGAAGGTATGGTTACAGAAGAAAACAAAGGCGGTATCGTGGTATCTGTCCGGGGAATCCGCGTGTTTGTTCCTGCCTCTCAAACCGGCCTTCCCAGAAGCGCCAGCATGTCTGAACTGGTTAAGCAGAAAGTCAGACTGCGCATTACAGAAGTAAACCGTTCCCGCCGCGGTGTTATGGGTTCCATTCGTGCGGTTCAGTATGAAGAACGCAAGGCCGCTGCAGAAAAAATCTGGAACGAAATTGAGCCTGGCATGCGTTATTCCGGCGTTGTAAAATCTTTGACTTCTTATGGTGCATTTGTGGACATCGGCGGTGTTGATGGCATGGTTCATATTTCCGAGCTGTCTTGGAGCCGCATCAAAGATCCCTCCGAAGTGGTTTCTATCGGAGATCAGGTGGAAGTATATGTCATCGCAGCTGACAAAGAAAAGAAGAAAATCTCTCTGGGGATGAAAGACCAGAGTGAAAACCCCTGGGATAAGTTTATCAACACTTATGATGTAGGCAGCATTGCAAATGTGAAGATTGTAAAGTTGATGACTTTTGGTGCATTTGCGGAAATCATTCCTGGTGTTGACGGCCTGATTCATATTTCCCAGATTGCCCCATATCGCATCGATAAGCCGGAAGACGTTTTGGCAGAAGGACAAATGGTAGATGTAAAAATCATTGCCATTGACGATGAAAAACACAAAGTTTCCCTGAGCATTCGTGCAGCTTTGGCAGAAGTTGAAAAGGCGGAAAAAGAAGCGGCAGAAGCGAATGCGGAAGCAGATGCAGATGCAAACGCAGAAGCAGAAGAGAACTCAGAAGCAGATGCAGATGCAAACGCAGAAACAGAAGAGAACGCAGAATAATGAACGCAACTCTGAAGGCGCAGCTTAAGCTGCGCCTTCGTTTTTTTCAGCGGGGGCATACCATCAAAACCTGCCCAGACATAAACTCAAATCCGTTAAATGATTCACAAAAAAAGCACAGGTTCTGTTAAACAGAAACCCATGCTCTTTTTTGTGTTATGCCAGTTTTGTCAAACACCTTTTTTACATAAACCTCACAGAATCCATACCGCATATCATGCGGTTGACAGCAATGGTCGCTGCTCCAAGATATGCCTTCCTCGCGTAAACCGGCTCCGACAAAAGCCGCGGCAAAAACATCCTGTGCAGCTGCCAGGCTTTGACTTGGACAGGTTCCGTCTCCAAACGGACGTCTTGGCCTGGCTTGACCTCTCCGCCGCCGGGCAGCCTCGGGACTTTCTCCTGTTGGAGCATGCGCTTGCCGGATACGCCATACGCTTGCAAACACGGCATTGTGCAGTGTCGTGTTCGTATTTTTCTATTTCCTATTGACACAGTAGGTTAATATGATATAATCGGAATAACTTCATAAAAGGGGTGTTGCTGTATGCAAGGAATCATCAAAGCTGCCTGTGTCAGTGAAAAAAAAGGTACGAAAAAACAACCTGTACCGGTGGTTTAGCTGACGGAAAATCACGGAATCAACGGTGATGCTCATGCGGGCCCATGGCACAGACAGGTCAGTCTTCTGTCCTACGATAAGGTGGAGGAGTTCAATCGGCAAGGTGCACAGGTCACAGACGGTGCTTTCGGAGAAAATCTTCTTGTGGCAGGGATCGATTTCAGAACACTTCCCATTGGGACGCTGCTTACAACAGAGAATACGCTGTTGCAGATAACACAGATCGGAAAGGAATGCCACGCCCACTGCGCCATCTATCATCAGGTTGGTACTTGCATCATGCCCCATGAGGGGGTATTTGCCAAGGTGTTGAAAGGCGGCACCATACGGCCAGGAGAAATCATGACGGTAACGCTTCCCGCAGATTCGAACGACAAGAGGGAACTTGCATGATTGTCTCCGCAAGGAGCTGCTATGCCTTGCGTCTTCTGAATGGCACGATATCTGCATCCGGTTTTGAAGAAAATGACACTTGTTTTGCTGTCAGTTTTCAGTTGCAATAAACGAAGAATCAATCCCACGAGCAGGCATTTTTTCTGTCTGCCGTCGATTCCGCACTTGGCCATTTCGGCCAAGTGCTCTGCTTTTCATCGATTCTCAACGTTTTCCGCAGTACATTATATTAAAAAGACTTTTCTTATATGTGATCTTGCAATTTTTCTTCTTTTTTCATTCTTTTTTCTCCGCTGTGCTTTCCCTTGTGCGTTTTGTTCCGATGAACAATTCCCTGTATTGATTTGCAA
>JAFOJR010000217.1 GCA_017420125.1 Oscillospiraceae bacterium
CACAATTTTTTTTGACAACCAGAATAACAACAAAAATCCTATTGTGTTCCAAAGGGATTCATAAAGAAATGTCGGGTGCACTTCCATATAATCTGGTGCATACAACCCCATGCGCCAAGGCAATGTAGTTTCACAACCGAAGGCTTCACGATTGATAAAGTTCCCCCATCGTCCGATTGCCTGACCAATCAAAAGTCCAAACCCGCACAAATCGCAAAACGCCCCAAAGCCAATTTTTTTTACTTTGCAGACAACCCATACCGTAAGAATTGCGGCAGTGATCCCACCGTAAATTGCGAGGCCGCCGTCCCAAATGGCAATGATCTTCCCAAAATCAGGTCGTAATACGCCATTCACTTCTGTTTGAAATTGAGAAAAATAAAAAATAACATAATAAAGGCGTGCCCCAATGATGGCAAGTGGAACAGCAAAAATCAAAACATCAATGATATCGTCCCCTGTTATGCCATATTTTTTGGCCTGCTTGGAACAAAATAGAACAGCTACTAAAAACCCAATCGCAATAATGATACCATACCAGTAAATATCTTTACCGAACAGATTAAAGGCCACACGGTTGGGAGAAAATGAAAGCCCAAGTCCCGGAAAAGTAATTTGTGTGTTCAATGGTTTCCCTCCTTTTTCCCAATCGGAACAACAATCGAAAGAGCAGCTCGCTCTGGACAGAAGTAAGTTTGAATGAACTGCTGGATATGAGTGGCAGGTAGCTTTTCATAAAGTCCAGGGAAAGAAAATATGTCCATTTTACGAAAATAACCTTCGGCAACAGAAATGCATAAATTTTCTAAAGAGTCCAGCGACTGAATTCTCCTGCCATAAGATGCTTTTTTAATCTGCTGAAACAATGATTCATCTAGTCCAGAGGATAGAATCTCTTCTCGTCTCGCATAGATAGCGCGGACAACTGCATCCGGGTCTTTGCTTTCGCCGCCCAACGCAAAATAGCTGCATCCTGGATATCGCTCGAAGCCATAATAAAACTGCTTGTCAATCAACCCTTCGGCATAAAGAGAAGCATAAAGTGAACTAGATTTCCCGCATAAAGCCTCCAATGCTAATTCTGCTTGGATTTCTTCCAACAATGGCTGGTCTGTTTCCCGTGTTCCTTTAAACCCCAGTAAAAATTGCGGCGCCGACACATCCATTTCACGTTCGGCACGAGTACAACAGGGGGCTGATGTCTCCAGAGGCATTTCCATGCGCTGCAGTGTACCGCTGTTTTTTGAAATTTTTTGCGCCTGGTTCATGATTTTTTCCGGGGAAACATCGCCGGCCACACAAAGTACCATATTGCTCGGATGGTAAAACGCCTGGTGGCATTCATATAAACATGCAGGTGTTAATGTTGCAATGCTTTCTCTTGTCCCGATCACTCGGTTGCGAATCGGATGTTTGGCAAACAAACATTCCAGCAATTGATAATAAACTTGCGTATCCGGGTCATCTGTTCCCATTTCAATCTCTTGGCCAATAATGCCCTGCTCTTTTTGTACGCTTTCTTCTGTGAAATATGGCTCTGATACAAATTGCAGAAGAACTTCTAAA
Source organism: Oscillospiraceae bacterium (assembly GCA_017420125.1). GTDB lineage: Bacteria > Bacillota > Clostridia > Oscillospirales > Oscillospiraceae > RGIG529. The sequence continues at coordinate 1,567 of JAFOJR010000217.1, forward strand.
TTTTCATCAAAATGCTCCGTACACTCAAAGAAATATGCCGTCATAGAAGGGCTTGTAAATGCGTTGGCAATTGCTCCGCCAGCAGCCAGTTTTACATCAGCACTTCCTTCTTTTGTGTCAAACAGCTTGTGTTCCAAAAAATGTGCTGTTCCAGCAGGTGCTTCCTTCTGTTGGCCATTCCACTGGTATGTTAGGTCGTTGCCGCCATAATTGGCTGCAAAAAATGCAAATTGTTTTGTAAAGCCAGGGCGTGGCATCACATATATTTGTAATCCGTTGGAGAGATGAGATGCATACACTGTTTCTCCAACAGTGTCAAAGTAACTTGTTTTCATTTGCCCCTTCCCTCCTTTTCAGGAAATAAATGGTATCTACTTGAATCCGACTGCCAACTTCCCTGATTTGTTCTGGGGTAACGCGATCCAGCTGGCGAACCAAATCTTCCGGACCACTGAGAAGACCAGCAGAAAGTTGGCTCACATAAAAGTCTTCCAATCTGTTTTGTGAATCAAGAACTCCTTTTAAACTACTGATTAACATTTGCTTAGCGGAGACAAGTTCCCCCTCTGTAAACTTGCCGCTGCGCGCATCATCCAGCTGTGTCATAATTTCACTCATTGCCAAATCATAATTTTCTGGTGCAATACCAGCGGAGATTACAAGCAGACCTTTTTGCTTTTCCAACAGTGTTCCCACTTCATAACAAAGTGACAGTTTTTCTCGCACGTTAACAAATAATTTTGATGTCACAGTTCCACCAAGAGCCGCATTTAATAACATCAGCGCAGGGAACAATTCGTCCCAAACTGCTGTTCCGGTTCTACATCCGATTGCGAGTCTCGCTTGCGCTACGTCCATCTCCTCTACAATAGGATTTTGGATATCGCAATCACAATTTGCCTTTTCTCCCAACAGCGTTTCAGGTGTCATCTGCTCTTTCGCCCGTGGGAGACCATGAAAACCTTTCAAAATAGTGGAGGCAATCTGCTCTTCCGGTGCACTTCCGCAATAGAAAAATTCAATTGGTGCAGCAGAAAGAATTTGATTATAATGTGTAAATAACTTTTTTCCCGTAATGGCGGAAGCAGTTTCCTTTTTTCCCAAAGATGGTACGCCAAAGGCTTCCTTACGGCACATATGCCGTATTAACTGCAGAAGTGCATAGGACCGTTTTTCATTTTTTTCTGCTTCGATTTGGCGCAACAAATTGTCACGCTCGCTCGCCACATATTCCGAATAAAAACGTCCGTTCCGTGTTGCAGGCCGCAAAAGCAGATCACACAATAACAACGTCAGTTCGTCCAAAAGTGTTTCCCCGCGCAACGCATATTTATCATCAATACACATGCTGCGAAATCCGATGCACTGTACCTCTCCGCGTTTGCGAATTCCTACTGCAGCAGAGGCACCATAAAGCGAATCCAGTGCAGCAGAAAGAGATTCCATATCGGGATATCGTGCTGTCCCCCGTCGTAATACTTTTGGCAAAATGGCATTCAATGATGCAGTGTCTTTTTTCAGCGGGAGCATCATTTGGGCGCTGAGCAGATTGGTTTTAAATTTTCGGGTTCGAACTGTAGTTAGGTTCACACCTGGCATTAACTCTTGACGATTTGCTTTCAGCATTTCAGATCCCGCCTCTTTTTTCCTTGTTTTTTTATCTGTATTTTTAAGTTGAGTTTTCTAATAATTGTTTTTGCCAGATTTTGGTAAAAAAATGATAAAATCCTATTATAATATGCTCATTATACAATGTTTCTGCCC
>JAFOJR010000218.1 GCA_017420125.1 Oscillospiraceae bacterium
CTTCTTTGGACTATGAATTTTTAGAATATCGCCCCTCCAAACTGGTAAAACTGGACATTCTGTTAAATGGAGAAATCGTGGATGCTCTCTCTTTCATCGTCCATGTTGACAAAGCATATCCACGAGGACGAAAAATTGCAGAAAAGTTAAAGGAAAACATTCCTCGTCAACTATTTGAGGTTCCGGTCCAAGCTGCTGTGGGCGGAAAAATCATTGCACGCGAAACTATTAAAGCAGTGCGCAAAGATGTCTTGGCTAAGTGTTATGGTGGTGACATTACCCGGAAGAAAAAGCTGTTGGAAAAGCAAAAAGAAGGAAAAAAGAGAATGCGCAACTTAGGTTCTGTCAGCGTTCCTCAGGAAGCGTTCATGGCTGTTCTCAAGTTGGACGAATAAAGTTTTTAAAATTTGGGATCGCATATAATATCAGGGGTTTTCCCGACATTTGTCGAGGAAACCCCTGTATATTTTTTACTCCACTTGGGAATGAAATGTGTGGGAGCTGATTCTTTTGATTGATTTATTTTGGCTTTTTTTAATCTACAGTTTTTTAGGGTTTCTACTGGAAACGAGTTTCGCCAAAGCAACAAGGGCAAAAAAACAAAATCGAAAATGCCGCATATTTTTCCCAATATGTCCTGTATATGGGTTCGGCGCACTTATTCTTACCTCATTGCCTTCGCTGATTCAGCAAGATATTTTTTTGTTATTCTGCTTTGGATTTATTACTGCCAGCACGATAGAATATTTGACTGGAATTTTGTATGGCCATCTCTTTCATGTCTCCTTTTGGGATTACCGTGGCATGCCGTACCATGTGCAGGGACAAATCTGTCTCCCATTTTCAGTTGGATGGGGCATGCTGGGGGTCATTTTGATTTGCGGATTGCATCCAGCAATAACGCCATTGGTTCTTAAAATTCCTCGAAATTGGTTTTTGCCTGCGTTTTACGGATTTTTAGCAGACACCACACTCACTTTCTGCATATTAAAGAAAACAAAAGACCCAAATACATTGAAATGGTATTCTTTTATTCGGGAACAGATAACGAATCCATATTCCCACCACATATCTACCAAATAGCTTGCGCAAAAATTTTTGCCGCGATCACCCAATCGTCAATACAAATATGCTCATTTGCTCCGTGCAGGTTCGATTCAAAACCAGGCATCGCAGCACCAAATGCAACCCCACCGGGAATTCCGTGGACATATGTTCCGCCGCCAGTGTAAAGGCATTTTCCTTTCCTTCCAGAAAACAGTTCATAGCACTTCAAAAGGGATTGTACAAAAGGAGAAACTTCATCTGTGTGGTGTGGGGGTTCTGGAACTCCTGCCACCTCGAATCCAAGTTGCGAAAGCTGTTGACGGATTAACTGATAACAATTTTCTTCTCCAGCACAAAGAGGCGTTCGGCTATCGAAACGCGCCTGAATCCCTGTAAGATCCATATTACAAATAGAAAACACCAGTGTTAGTGTGCCGGATTTCTCATCTTCCAGAAAAACACCAAGAGACTC
>JAFOJR010000219.1 GCA_017420125.1 Oscillospiraceae bacterium
AATGTCAATAGGCAGAAAAGAAATATCTATGAACAATTTGAAAACAAGATAAATTGTTTTGTTTCCCCAAAATGTTTTTTTCTTTTCTTGCTTTTCCAAAATATGTTCCTGCAAAGAGAAACATAAAGCAGCATGGAAAGATTTCCATGCTGCTTTTTTTCAAAAACTTCTGCTCTTTATTATTTAAATATCGTCCAAAAGCGAAAATTGCTGTGACAAGCGCCAAACAATGGCCATTCCTTGTTCTCGTGTTAATTTCTGCGTAGGGAAGAAAGATCTTCCATCTCCATTCATGATCTGATATTTTGCAGCATAAGATACATATGGCATTGCCCACGTACCGATAGATGCTGCATCTGCATATGAAACCGGCGCATATCCCTGTAACGGGACAGAAATTCCCTTTATTTTTTCCAGCGCGGAACAGAGCATTTTTACGGCTTCCTGGCGGGTCAAAACATCATCCGGACAAAAGGTGGTTTTTGTCTTGCCGACAGTGAGTCCCAAAGACCATGCCCCGGCAATCTGTCTTTGATATAGACTGTTTTCTACATCTAAAAACGGACACAAAACTCCTTGCGCAGACACTCCCGCTTTATCGCAAAGGTTATATAGAATTGCAATAAATTCTCCCCGAGTGATCGGCTTCTGATACTGATTCATCAGCTCCAGCGGGATTACATTAATTTGTGCAAATTGTCCCACTTCTTCTTCATGCCATGTACTAATGCCGGAAAGGCGAATCGCTATCACATTGCCGGCAGTGTGTCCACTGAGATCATAAGAACTGGTTGCCATAGGATGTGCTGTAAGAAAAGCAGCTGTTTCAAATTGAGCGTCTCTGGTATGGCGGGGAAAGTCGCTTGCATTTTTCAAAAAGTACGCCATGGAAACCGTACTTTCTGTTGCGCTGGTATCCCACGTTTCATCTACGTTATACCATTTTCCGTTCAACCGTACAATGTTCCAGGCATGGTCTTCTCCGCCGCCCTTTCCGGAAATAATCCGAACAGGCACATTCAGTTCCCGCATCATTCGATAGAACAGCAATGCATAGCCTTGGCAAACCATTCTGCTGCTATACAATCCATCGTATGCAGAATACCGCCTCAATGTATTGTCATATTGGAAATGAGAACAAATATAGGAATGGACCGCAATGACTTTTTCCAGATCACTCTTGTTTGCCACATTCAGTTCCCGGATAATCTCCTTCACGCGCTGGGCAACATAGGCTTCTTGCTGTGCATCTGTAAAATAAGAAATTGTAAAATGAAATACACATTTTTCGGCGTTATAAGAAATTTTTACACTCAGCTTCTCACAACTGTATTTCAGATAATCCTGTGCATCACTTCGGGCGGATGGAACGGCATACACCTCATCTAACAGAGTTTGAAACGTAGTATATACATCTTCTATTTTCCCTTGGTACGTAACAGAAAACTCTTGTTTTCGTGCCAGCATTTGCTCCAAAATCAGCTGCAGAAAGCTTGCCTTGTCCTTTGCCGTCAGCCCTTGCGATTGAAAAGCTCCGGGTATATAGGCAGCCTCTATGGTTTCTATTTCACCATAGGAAAGCGGATCGGTCGCTTCTACGCCATTATACGGCAGCGCGGCAGCCTGGGAAAAAAACAGCGCCAAAACCAATCCGAGAACGCCGCATTTTCTGATCCATTGCTTCATAGCTTTTCTCCTTTCGTGATTGTTATATGTCCACAATCCTTCCGATTGTTAATATCTCCATTCTTACCAGTTCCATCGCCTGAATGACTTTATTTTATATTGGCTTATTATAACAGAGATTTTATGTTATGCAATACTCTGCCTTTATTATAGCACAAATAACACAAATTCCTTATCACTTTCAAAAAAGTAACCAAACTGTAATGCTTTTTGGGTAAATTATAAAGTATTATAATTTTACTTGTATTATAATCTCTCTTATATTATAATTCCTTTATCATCGAAAATAAGAAAGGGTTCTTGCGCGAACAAATCCGACATTTTTCGGCACACTTTTTCTTTCTTTTATTTTTTACTACACAGACTGCACAGCAGAGAACAGGATGGTACTATGACAAACAAAATAGTTGAAAAACAAACAGCCCCTTCTTTAAAGATTCCCAATAAATGGCTGCCTCTCATTTCTTTTTTGGCGGCTGTTGTGATTTTCGCTGCTGCATTTGGCGCTGCCTGTGCCGTTGCTACCAGTCGAGCAACTATCTTCCCCGGCATAACGGTTGCCAGTATTCCCGTTGGCGGTCTTACAGAAGAACAAGCGGAAGTTGCCGTAAAAGACGCCTTCATCCAGCGTTATGCGGGCCGGGAAATGATTTTGTCTTTTCCTGATATTGATTATAGGCAAACATTACCCCTTGATGATATCGGCAACAGTGTTGATGTAAGGTCTGCTGTACACAGCGCTTATCTCTACGGACGTGAAAATGGTCCTATTAACAGTGGTCTTACGCTGGTCACCTCTTTATTTCATAAAGAAAATATTGAACCTGCTTTTTCCCTTGCCGACGATTCTTATTTGCGTACATTTCTTGCGGATGTGTCCTCGCATATTGATAATCCTGTCGTAGAGCATCATTATGAGATTCAAGGGGATCAATTGGTATTTACCGTTGGTCACACGGGCCATGGGCTTGATCGGGAAGAAATCCTGTCTTCCATTTTGGACCGCTTGGCCGTGGAGGACTATTCCGAATTAGCCTGCAACGTAATAACAACGGAACCTGCCGATCTGGACTGGGATGCAGTGTATAACGAAATTTATGTTGAAGCGGCGGATGCCAAATTAGATGAATCAACATATGAAATCAAGGAACATATCGTCGGCGTCCGGTTTGACAAAGAGGCTGCCATGGAAGCTTTCAGTCAAGCAAGTCCTGATGAAACCGTTTCCGTTCCCTTGATTTATACAGAACCAGACTTCACAACAGACGATCTTGCTGCTACTCTCTTCCATGATGTCATCGGTTCCTGCACCACTACCGTGGGCGGCTCCAACAACCGAGCCAACAATGTAAAATTAGCAGCCTCTCTCGTAAATGGCACCATTTTGAATCCCGGAGAAACGTTCTCTTACAACGGTGTTGTTGGCAGCCGTCAAGCCAGCCGCGGGTTCCTTCCCGCTCCGGCTTATGTCGGCGGGCAAACCGTTAACGAAATCGGCGGTGGCATTTGTCAGCTTTCCTCTACAATTTATTTGGCTTCGATGCGCGCCAACCTGAAAATCGTAGAACGCCATAACCATACGTATGCGGTGGGATATGTGCCGGATGGCATGGACGCAACTGTCTATTACGGTTCGCTGGACTTCCAATTCCAAAACGATACCGATCGCCCCATCAAAATCGCCTGTGCCATGGAAGGCAGAACTTTAACCGTTAACATTTACGGTACAAAACAAAACGATTATACCGTTAAGATTACAAACAAGGTTTTGGGAACCACTCCGTATAAAACAGTATATCAAGAAGATTCCCATGTTACCTCCCAGAAAGTAAAAACCACCGGTTACAGCGGCAAAAAAGTCGAGACTTATCGTTCTATTTATGATAC
>JAFOJR010000012.1 GCA_017420125.1 Oscillospiraceae bacterium
CCACATATTCTGCAGGCGTTAAAATAGTTGCGGAAACGAAAGGTTCTTCTGCTAATTCGATCTCAGCAGGATTGGGATAATTCAAAGGGTTGTCAATCATAAGAGATTCCCCATTTGTTTTTGTTACGCGGTATATGACGCTGGGGGCAGTAGTAATTAAATCCAGATTATATTCCCGCTCCAGCCGTTCTTGAATGATTTCCATGTGAAGAAGTCCCAGGAATCCACATCGGAATCCAAACCCAAGTGCAGCGGAAGATTCTGGTTCAAAAGCGAGCGAGGCGTCATTCAGTTTCAATTTTTCCAATGCATCCCGCAAATCTGGATACTTTGCTCCATCTGCTGTATAAATTCCGGAAAACACCATTGGCTGTACTTTTCGATAACCAGGAAGCGCCTCCGCTGCTGGGCGCAAGGCTTCCGTCACAGTATCGCCCACGCGAGTATCTTTTACATTTTTAATGCTGGCGGTAAAATAGCCTACTTGTCCAGCGGAGAGGGAAGATGTTGGTTCCATCCCCATAGGACGTAAAAAGCCGGTTTCCACCACTCTGTACTCCGCGCCGGAAAACATCATACGGATATCCATATCCGGGCGGATGGTCCCATTTATGACCCGCAGGTAGACAATGACACCTCGGTAGCTGTCATACTGACTGTCGAAAATCAGCGCCTGAAGTGGAGCGGCAGGATCGCCTGACGGAGCAGGGATGTACTGGACAATACTTTCCAAAACAGCACCAATATTGATTCCATTTTTAGCCGAAATTTCTGGCGCATCCATGGCAGGGATCCCAATGACACGTTCGATTTCATCCTTTACGCGTGCAGGTTCAGCAGAAGGGAGATCGATTTTGTTTAAAACAGGAATGACTTCCAAATTATGCTCAATAGCTAAATATGTGTTTGCCAAGGTTTGTGCTTCAATCCCCTGCGAAGCATCCACCACCAAGATTGCACCTTCGCAGGCAGCCAGGCTGCGAGATACTTCATAGTTGAAATCCACGTGTCCTGGTGTGTCAATCAGATTTAGGGAATATGTTTCTCCATCCGAAGCTTTGTACTCTAATTTTACTGCACGAGCTTTGATTGTAATGCCTCGTTCCCGTTCTAATTCCATGTTATCCAACAGTTGATTTTCCATATCCCGGGCGGATACTGCATTGCAGTGCTCTAACAGTCGGTCTGCCAACGTAGACTTTCCGTGATCAATATGCGCAATAATAGAAAAATTGCGGATTTTGCTTTGATCGGCCAAACGTTTCACCTCATATCGTAAAATAAGGGTTGCACAAAAAAACAACCTTTTACTCTGAACCCAAAGGTTTGTCTGCACCCTTTATTCATTTCTCATTTTGTGTTAAGTATAATCAGAAATTGGGGGATTGTAAAGCAAAATTTACAAGGGGAAAAGGGAGTTATTTTCTTTCTTGAGTGAAAACAGGACATGTCCATTTAACAGCGGATTGACATTCGGATTATTATTTGATATTCTGCATACAGGAAATTTATTTTGCACAAAATTCTGTCATTTAGATATGAAGTGAGAAAAATTCCCTCAAAAAACAAATGAAAGAGGAGTATTATTATGTTTAATCAGTTAAAAGAAGTTTTGAAATCAAATGAAAAGCGCAGTATCGTTTTCACCGAAGGGCATGATCCTCGTATCCAGCAGGCGGCTGCTCGTCTTTTGGAAGAAGGTTTAATGTCCGTTATTTTAGTTGGGAAGCCAGAAGAAGTGAATGCGGTTGCACAGAAAAACGGTTACGCATTGGATCAGGCAACTATCATTGACCCCGCAGCCTATGCTGACATGGATGCATTGGTAGATCAGATGGTTACGCTTCGGAAAGGCAAGATGACTGCAGAGGATTGCCGTGCGGCACTGCAAAAGGGGAACTATTTTGGCACCATGTTGGTCAAAGCTGGTGTAGCAGATTGTTTGCTGGGCGGTGCTACTTATTCTACAGGTGATACTGTGCGTCCGGCGCTGCAATTAATCAAAACAAAACCTGGCAACTCCATTGTATCTTCCTGCTTTATCATGGTGCGTGACAATGCAGATGGCACTCAAGAAAAGCTGGCAATGGGTGACTGTGCAATCAATATCCATCCTACAGAAGACAATTTGGTTGAAATTGCGCAGGAAACTGCAAAGTGCGCAAAAATCTTTGGAATTGATCCGAAGGTCGCTTTCTTAAGCTTTTCCACAAAAGGTTCTGCAAAAGATGATGATGTTACAAAAATGCAAAATGCCACCGCAAAGGCAAAAGAAGTCATGGATGTACCAGTGGACGGCGAAATGCAGTTTGATGCCGCTGTTGCACCTGAAGTTGGACAATTGAAGTTCCCTGGTAGTGCAGTGGCAGGCCATGCAAATACATTTATTTTCCCCGATGTCAATGCTGGCAACATCGGCTACAAAATCGCAGCACGTTTGGGCGGATTTGCAGCATATGGCCCCATTCTGTTGGGTTTGAATGCCCCCATTAATGATTTGAGCCGCGGATGTAATGCAGACGAGGTTTATAAAATGGCAATCATTACCGCTGCGTTGATCTGATATTACCTTCCTATTATAACAAACTGTAAACTACGAATTATAAGACGGCGTCTTTAAAACAAACCAAAGATGCCGTCTTTCCGTTTTTTTTACAATTCCATTATACTTTTTGTTATCAAATATCCCCGCTAGACGAAGGAAACTTTTCTAATTTATATACAAGATAAAGAAAGAATCAAAATATGAAATAGACATTTTATTATTCATATGGTACAATTTAAAAATAGCGATTGCATTCGATTGAGGTGGTACCATGGCATTAGAACAAGAGAAAGTGGATATTATGGGCGTTTCCTTTGACAATGGTACGTTGGAGGAAGCAGTGCAGCGTGCAGTTTTGTTGCTGGATACGCCGGAAGAAAAAGGATATGTCGTAACACCCAATTCAGAAATTTTATATATGTGCCGGAAACAGCCAGAATTGTATCCGCTGTTAAACGGAGCCGCCCTTGTCCTGCCGGACGGCATAGGGGTAATTTATGCCGGAAAGC
>JAFOJR010000013.1 GCA_017420125.1 Oscillospiraceae bacterium
AGCCCCGCCGGAGGCGGGGCTTTGAAAAGATAAAAGCGGGGGGCGGAAGATTTTCACAGCGACACTTCCGCTTTCACCGCCATGGCGTTGATCACAAGGGGGGCCTTCGGATGGAGGCGGAAACGGGCAAAACAGCACCCGGGCAAATATCAAAGCCCCGCCTCTGGCGGGACTTTGAAAAAATAAAAAGGCGGGGGGCGGAAGATTTTTACAGCGACACTTCCACCTTCACCGCCATGGCGTTGATCACAAGAGGGGGCCTTCGGCTATCGGCGGAAACGGGCGAAACACCGCCCGGGCAGGCAGCAAAGCCCCGCGGAGGCGGGGCTTTGAACGATAAAAAGCCGGGGGCGGAAGATTTTTACAGCGACACTTCCACTTTTACCGCCACGCCGTTGATCACAAGGGGGGTTCTCCGGATATCGACGGAAACCGGCTGGTGGACGGGGTTGGTGGACTGGGGGATTAACGTGGCGTGGTGTTCATCCGTCCACAAAATCTTTTTGATGGTTGCGTCCTGGCCGTCCAGAATGACGACGGCAATGTCCCCGCTGCTGCAGTAATTCTGCCGGCGGACGATCACCGTGCTCCCGTCCGGGATGCCGGCCACGTTCATGCTGTCCCCCCGGACCCGCAGGCCGAAATATTCGTGGCCGCCGTTTAGATCCGTATAGGTGTAGCCGATGATGTTCTCCTCCGCGATGACGGGGCTGCCGGCGGCGATGGTGCCCAGGACGGGGATCCGCCGCACCGGCACGGCGCCTTTGGGCAGAACGGTGATGTTTTCCCTTGTGTCGTCTGTGAGCAGTTCCGCCCGGGACACGTGAAAATGGGCGGCGATCTTGTCCAGCTTGTCCATCCGCGGCATTTTCTCCCCGCTGCACCACGCGGAGACAGAGGAGGTGGAAACCCCCACGGCCCGGGACAGGGTCAGCTGGGTTTCCTCCCTTGCGCGCAGCAGGCGGTTGAGATTTCGCGCAAACGTGTTCTTGGGACCGGGATTTTTCATATTGTTCACCTCAGATTCATCATACACCAAAAGAAGAATAATTTCAAGAATTTTATGAAATAGTCCACTTTATGTGTTGACATCTACTTTTAGTGGATTTATAATAGAGACACAGAAACAGGAAGGGGAGGGAAACACGATGTTTAAAATGAGCCTGCGGGCGGCAAGAGTGAACGCGAGGCTGAGCCGGAAGGATGCGGCAAACGCCATAAATGTGAGCGTTACCACGCTTTCCAACTGGGAAAACGGGGAAACCAGAATCGACGCGTGTAAATTCATGAAACTGTGCGCGTTGTATCGATGTCCTGCGGAGGCGGTTTCCCTGCCCATGAAGTCCACTTAAAGCAAATCGACACGGCGCAGACAGGCGGCCCGGCAGGCGGCACAGCAGACCGCCGCCGGGCAGCGGGAAGAAAGGAGGCGCAGCATGCCGGGAGTGTGTGCATATTGTCCGGCGCTGCACAGCGCAAAGGCGCTGCAGCGGGCCATTGCCAGAGGGAAGGTTGACCTTGGCATCTCCAGCGACAGCGCTCTGGCCAGTCAGCTGCTTGTGACGCGCAATACATATTATCACTATAAGGCGAACAACTTCGACAGCATGCGGCTGGCCACGTTCAAGCGGCTGGTGAAGGTGCTGAAGCTGACGCCGGAGGAGCTGCTGGCGATTTTTGAGGTGTCCGGATGACAAAGAGACAAATCGGGAAAAAGATCCGGGACGCAAGAGAACTGCGGGGGTACACCCAGCGGGACGTGGCCAGAATGATTCACGTTTCCCAGGGGACGGTGGCCGCGTGGGAGCAGGGGCTTCATGCCCCGGACCTTATGAAGCTGGCAAACATTTTTCGAGAGCTGGGGCGGTTTTTATGAAAACCATCATCCCCGTGGGAGAAAAGCCCCGGGGGCGCGGGCGGTATGTGCTCTGCGCCCGCTGCCGCCGGTGGTGGAACGTATCGGCAAAGCTGGTTCTGCCCCATGGCGGGTATTTCTGCCCCCAATGTTCGGGAAGGAGACAGAGGTCATGATGCGGTATGACAGATTTTTTACGGAACCCGACGACGGGTTTCTGCCCATTGTGCAGCGGCATTTTGCCATGTGCCGGGCCCGGGAGCAGGCGGAACGCCGCCGGCAGGCGCGGGGCGGCCGGCCGCCTTTTGTGACGGGCCGGGCGGGGCTGGGCCTTTCGGTCTGCGCGCTGCTGTTTGTCATCGCCTGCGCGCTGGCCGGCGGCGTGGGATGACCCAAAACAAATTGCGCCCCGGGCAGAGCCCGGGGCACCGCGGAAGAGGAAAAAGGAGAGGATCATGCCGAACCGAGTGATAAAGGATTCGATCAAGAGCAGTCCGCAAGTTGATTCCCTGACCTGGTTTGAAGAGGTGGTGTTCTACCGGCTGATCGTTTCCGCGGATGATTACGGCTGTTTTGACGGGCGGGAGACCGTTGTGAAAAATACGCTGTTTCCCACCAAGGAAAACATTACGAAAAAAGCCATTGAAGATGCCATTTCGAAGCTGGTCTCTGTCGGCCTGCTGTGTCGGTACACGGCGAGCGGCATGCCCTACCTGTTTTTCCCCACGTGGGAGAAGCATCAGCGGATTCGAAACAAGCATCGGAAATATCCGGAGCCGCCGGGAGAATGTTATCGGACCGCGGACGGCGGTCTCTTGTCAGCGGATTGTCATCCGGAATCCAATCCAGATGGAATCCAACCGGAAACAGAATCCCAATGGGAAACGGAAGCCCAAGCCCGGCCGGAACGGGAAGGGGAATCTGAGGGGGATTTTGCCCTCCCGTCAGACGCCCGGGGGGCGGCGGGGAGAGGAGTTTCCGGGGCGGGGGAGGCCCCCTCCGGAAGCGGCGCCCGGGCCCGGGCCTTTTCCCCGCCCAGTCTGGCGGAGGTTGCGGCGTATTGCGAACAGCGGGGCAACCGGGTTGACCCGGAGAAATTTTTTGATTATTTTTCCGCGTCCGGCTGGGTAGACAGCACGGGAAAGCCCGTGCACAGCTGGAAACAGAAGATCATCGCATGGGAAGGCAGGGAATGGAAGCATGGAGCAGGCGGAAAAGAAAACGCCGGAAAACCGGCAGGAGACGGAAACGGGCCCTGTGCCCGTGAGATGGCAGACGGCGGAGGCGGCAGATGGGATATCCGCTATGACGTTGCTGGAGATGAAGGTTAAGACGCTGAACGACAAAGAAGGGAACCTGGGCGGCATCCACTGCCCGGTGTGCAGAGACAAGGGGTATATCGCCTTTGTGAAGGACGGCGCGATGATGACGCGAGCCTGCGCCTGCATGGGAAAGCGGGAGAGCATGCGGCGGATCCGCCGGTCGGGGCTTCTGGAGCTTCTGGAGGCCTATACCTTCGACGCGTTTCAGACGCCGGAGCCGTGGCAGAAGCAGGCCAAAGAGCGGGCCATGGACTTTGCCGCCAACGGATGGGGCCGGTGGTTTGTCGTCACCGGCACCCCGGGCACGGGGAAAACCCATCTCTGCACGGCCATTGCCGGCGCCATGCTGGAGGCGGGGCGGGAGGTGCGCTATATGCTCTGGCGCACGGAGGCCCCCCGGCTGAAGGCGATGGTGAATGAGCGGGAGGTGTATGAGCGGGAACTGCAGGCCCTGGAGGGGGCAGACGTGCTGTATATCGACGATTTTTTCAAGGGCAGCGTGTCGGACGGGGATCTCAACCTGGCCTTTGAGCTGCTCAACAGCCGGTATAACAGCGGCGGGAAAATGACGATTCTCTCCAGCGAAAAGACGGTGGAGGAGCTGCTTGACATCGACGAGGCCATCGGCAGCAGAATTTATGAGCGGAGCAAGGGCTACTGCCTGAAGATGCCCAGAAAAAACTGGAGACTGCGGGGCTGAAACGCCAGAGGCCCGGCGGAGAGGAGATTCACATGGCACTGAACAAAGTGATTTTGATGGGACGGCTGACAGAGGACCCGAGACTGCGGGCCACCGGCGAAGTGACCGTGGCGTCGTTTTCTCTGGCCGTGGAGCGGGACTTTAAAGACCGGGAAACCGGCCAGCGGAAGACGGATTTTTTTGACGTCATTGCCTGGCGGGGCGCGGCGGAATTTGCCACCCGGTATCTCAAAAAAGGACAGCTGGCCGCCGTGGAGGGGCGGCTCCAGATCCGGGAATGGGCCGACTGGGACGGCAGCCGGCGGCGCAAGGCGGAAATCGCGGCCGAGCGGGTCTATTTCGGCGAGGCGAAGCCGAAGACGGCAGAGGCGGAGAAGAAAGACGACGGCCCGCCGGCCGACCCCGACGGCCCGCCCCTTACGCCCATTGACGAGGACGACGGGGATCTGCCGTTTTAACAAACGGGAACAAAGCGGCGGGTTTTTGGAAAAAAGAGAACCGCCGGAATTATCCGGCGGTTCCGCTGTATGACGGTTTGTCCAATCCCAAGTAAGCTTCCAATGCGTTTTGCAGCAACTTGGAATATGGCGCGTGGGCTTCTTCAGCCAGCGCGTTCAGCCAGGCGGGGATGCTGAGGTTTTTTTTCACCGCTTTCTGTTCGCTGGCCGGTTTGGTGTCCACAAGGGTGACAAAGGATTTTTCCGGGGTGGTTACAGCTTGTACGGGGGTTGCGGCGGAAAGCTTTTTATGCTGCTCCAGAAGGAGGGCGCAGCAGCCCGCGAGGGCTTCTCTTGCGTTTGCAAGGGCCTCCTCCAGGGTTTCGCCGACGGACCGGCATCCCTGCAGATCGGGAAATTCCACCCGAAATGCATTGTCTTCCTGATGGAAAATGGCGGGGTAAATCACAGTCATTGTGATCATCCTCATGTTGCTGTTTTATTATAATACGTAATTACGTATCTGTCAACGGCTTTTTGGAAGGGCCGTGGAAGCACGGCCCGTCCGGAATGCGCAATTACGTATCTGTCCATGGTTTTTTGGGAGGCTGTGGAGCACAGCGTCTCCGGAATGCGCAATTACGTATCTGTCCATGGTTTTGGGGGGGCTGTGGAAGCACGGCGTCTCCGGAATGGGCGGTTGCGGATTGGTCCATGGATTTTGGGGGAGCTCGGCCCCGGGAGCCGGGGGAGGGCCGCCGCGGGCGGGAAAGCGTTTCGCCCGGAAACGGCGGGGTTCGACGGGAGACGGCGGGTTTCGACCGGAAACGGCAGATTTCGACAAAGGAAAGAGAATGAACGAAGCGTGAAGCGGCGGGACATGCCGTCATGAAGCGGGAGGACAGCGCGTCGGAACAAGCACCCACGGGATTCGCCCGGAAACGGCAGGCTTCCACCGGAAACGGCAGATTTCGACAAACAGGATTTTGGCGGCGGCGGCGGAGCATCTTGCCGGCCGGCGCCGTGAGACGGGAAAAGGGGTGGAGGTAGATACGTGACTTTGGATGAACTCAACGGACATTATCATGATTTGTGCCGGCTGCGGCGGGCGGAGGCCCTTTTGGCGTCGCTCCGGCTGGCCGCGTATCCCCAGCGCGCCTTCACCGGCATGCCCCGGGCGAAAAACCCAAAGGACAAGGTGGGGGCTCTGGCGGCGGAAATCGCCGAAACGGCTGACTGTGTTATGCGGATGAAGGAGAAGGTTCTGGCGGAGGAAGAGAAGATCGCCGCCTTTCTCGACACCGTGGACGACCTTGTGGTCCGGACCATTTTGCGCCTGCGGTTTCTCCGCGGGCTCCAGTGGGCGGAGGTGGCGGAGGCCTCCGGCAGCGGCGACGATGTGACGGTGCGGAAGATCTGCAGCCGGTATTTTCGAAACCTGTCACGGGGCGGACTGTGATGTCACGTGGTTTTCTGGTATTCTGTATTTGTAAAAAAATCGTTTTGCAGAGCGCTTTTCTCCGGGAGCGCCGGAGGGAAGGGGCTTTTGAAGAGAAGAACCGCCGGGGCTTATGCCGGCGGTTTTTCGCAGATACGCTTTTCTTCGGGAGCGCCGGAGAGAGGGGTCTTTTGAGAAAAGAACCGCCGGGCTTATGCCGGCGGTTCTTCTTTTAAACGAAAAATGATTTGATGGTTGTCCGGGTCGATGACTTTTTCAAGTTCGGCCTGCGAGCCGTCTTCCCGGACGAATCCGCAGATTTTTGCCTCTGCGCTGCCGATATTGACGGAATAGCTTGTCACATGCCCGTGACCGCCTTTTTTGGGGACAGTTTAATTTTCTTTCTTTCCACGTGAACACCTCCCAAACATCCCACGGCAAACCGCGGCAGAGGAGAGAAACGAAACAGCGCATGACAAAGCAGAGCCATTTCCGGTGCAGAGCGCGGTGTCTGCCGCTTTTTTCATGGTTTTATGATACCATGGCGCAGCGCCGCTGTCGAATCTTTTTATTTGTCCTTTGAAAAAAGGCGGGAGCGCCGGCGGTCTGCCGGATGAAGCGGTTTGCCGGAGGCGGACAGGGCGAAATCTTATCTGGGTGAAGGAGGGATTGGATGAGGAAACTGACGCCGAAGCAGCAGGCGTGGATTGACTACTACAAATCCGGCCACAACGCCACGGAGGCGGCGCGGCTGGCGGGATATCAGCCCGGCTCCAGAAGGGGGTTTTCGGCGATTGGATATCAAAACGCCAAACGGCTTCAGGGGTATATCGCGGACCGGGAAAAGGTTCTGGAGGCGCCCCGGATTGCCGGCATGAACGAGATCAACGCGTTTTGGACGGAAGTGCTCCGCAACCCCGACGCCTCCATCCGGGACCGGCTGGAAGCCTCCAAGCTGCGGGCCAAGGCCGCCGGCGGGTTCATCGACCGGACGGAGATTTCGGCCAGCGTGGCCGTGGTGGTGGATGATCTGGATGGATAAGCACGTGACAAAGGTGTCGGCGCTGGTGGGCGGCGGCTATGAGGAATTCTGGCGGTTTAAGGGCCGGTATCGGGTCTGCAAGGGGTCCCGGGGGTCCAAGAAGTCCCGAACCTCCGCTTTGTGGTACGCGGTGTTTTTGAACAAGCGGGGGTTTGAGCAGGCCAATCTGCTGGTGGTCCGAAAGACGTACCGAACGCTGAAAGACAGCTGTTTTTCCGATTTGAAATGGGCGCTGGAGCGGATCGGGGCGGCATCCGACTGGCATTTCAGCCTGACGCCGCTGGAGATGACGCGGAAGACCACGGGGCAGAAGATTTTGTTTCGGGGGCTGGACGACCCCTTGAAGATCACGTCCATTTCCGTGCCCCGGGGGCATCTGTGCTGGCTGTGGCTGGAAGAGGCGTATGAGATCGCCGGCGAAAGCGACTTTGACATGCTGGATGAGTGCATCCGGGGGGCGATCCCGGAGGGGTCCCCGTTATTCAAACAGATCACCATGACGTTTAACCCATGGAACGACCGCCACTGGATCAAGGGGCGGTTTTTTGACGCCCCGGAGAGCGACGATATTCTGGCCATGACCACGAATTATACCTGCAACGAGTGGCTGGACGAAGCGGATTTCCGGCTGTTTGAGGAGATGAAGCGGAACAACCCCCGGCGGTACCGGGTGGCCGGGCTGGGGGAGTGGGGCGTTTCGGAGGGCGTTATTTTCGAAAACTGGGAAGAGCGGGCGTTTGATCCGGAGGAGATCAGGGGCCGCTCCGATGTCATGTCCGCCTTCGGGCTGGACTTCGGATACACCAACGACCCCACCGCGTTATTCTGCGGGCTGGTGTCCGCGGAAAATAAAACCATCTGGGTGTTTGACGAGCTGTATGAAAAGGGGCTGACCAACCGGATGATTTATCAGCGGATTTTTCAGATGGGATACGCAAAGGAGCGGATCCGCGCGGACGCCGCCGAGCCCAAGAGCATCGACGAGCTGATGGAATATGGCCTCAACCGCGTCCGCCCGGCGGGGAAGGGGCCGGACTCTGTCCGAAGCGGGATTCAGCACATTCAGAATTACAAGATCATCGTACATCCCCGGTGCGTGAACTTCATCACGGAGATCAGCAATTATACATGGGACAAGGACAAGTTTGGCCATCCCATCAACAGGCCCATTGACGACTTCAACCATCTGATGGACGCCATGCGCTACGCGTTGGAGGACGTTCTCACGGGGCCTGTATTCAGTTTTCATTAAAGGCGGTGATTAACCTTGCTTTTTATCGATACAGAAACAGCGAAAATGAACCGGATCATCGCCTACGGAGCGGGCACCGGCATGACGGAGCTTCAGTTCTTTGCAAAGGAGATCGGGCTGTGGAAAGACTCCCCGGCCCGGCGGGAGCAGATCATGGGCGACGAATATTACCGCGGGCATCACGACATTTTGAGCCGGAAGCGGACGGCCATCGGCCCGGGCGGGGAACTGCAGGAGGTGACCAACCTGCCAAACGCGAAAATTATCCACAATCTGTACGCCAAGATGGTGGACCAGAAGACCAATTACCTGACGGGGCGGCCTCTTACCATCTCTTGCAAGTCCGACAGGGCGCAGGCGGCCATTTCCAAACGGTTTGACAAGCGCACACAAAGAACGATCAAATATCTCACAGAGGATGCGCTGACCGGCGGGGTTGCCTGGTTGTTTGTGTATTACGACGCAAACGGGAATCTGTCCTTCCGGCGGTTTCCCGCCTATCAGGTTCTGCCCTTCTGGGCGGATGATGAACATACAAGGCTGGACGCGGCTGTCCGGCTGTATCCACAGGAAGTATGGGACGGCAGCGCGAAGAAGATTGTGGAGCGAGTGGAAATCTTCAAGCCGGACGGGATTTATCGCTATGTATACGACGGGACACAGTTGATCCCCGACGTGGAGCTGGGGGAGCGGGACTATTACATCACCGTGGACGGCGCGGGCTACAGCTGGGAGCATTTTCCTTTGATTGCGTTCAAGCGGAACAAGAACGAGACCCCG